>JAHEDO010000231.1 GCA_024641185.1 Burkholderiaceae bacterium
CGGCGCCACGAAGTCCTCGCGGTGCGGCTCTACGACCCGATGGAGTCCGAACTGCCCGATCTGGGGCTCGTGGTGGTGCAGGACGCCGAGACTGGCGAGCAGATGTTCGTCGATACGCACGACCAGGGATTTCGCCGGCGCTTCGCGCAGGCGGCGCAGCGCCGCGAGGAGGCCCTGCACCAGGCCTTCCGGGAGGCCGGCGTCGACGCGCTCGAACTCGCCACCGGCGACGATCTCGTCGAGACGCTGATGCGGTTCTCCGAACTGAGGAAGCGGCGACGCCGGCTTGCCGCCGGAGCGGTGGCGTCGAAGAGCAGGGGAGAGTTCGGTGAAGTTTCTGTGGCCTGAGCTTCTCTGGCTGCTGCTGAGCGTGCCGGCGATCGTCGCCCTCTACTTCTACCTGTTGCGCAGGCGCAAGAGATCGGTGGTCCGATACGCGAATCTTGCGCTGTTCAAGCAGGCGATGGGACCGGGCCAGCGGATTCGCCGGCACCTGCCGCCGATGCTGTTCCTGCTCGCGCTGATCGGCATGGTCGTCGCGGTCGCCCGGCCGACCGCGGTGATCTCGCTGCCTTCCAGCCACGAACTCGTGGTCCTTGCGATGGACGTGTCCGCAAGCATGCGCGCGACCGACGTCGCGCCAAGCCGCATCGCCGCGGCGAAGGACGCTGCGCGCGCCTTCGTCGCCGACCAGCCGCTCGCCGCGCGCATCGGGGTCGTGTCGTTCGCGGCGGCCGCGTCGGTGGTGCAGGTCCCGACAAACGACCACGAAGCGATCTTCGCGGCGATAGACCGGTTCCAGTTGCAGAAGGGCACCGCGGTCGGCAGCGGCATTCTGGTCGCGCTGAAACTCATATTTCCGGACATAGAGATCGATCTGCAGTCGCGCGATCCGAAGCACACAGGGTCGCCGGCGCAGCAGCGTGCGGATCGGGCCCATGCGCGCATGGAGGGTCAGGTGCCCCACGATGCGAACGGCGCACGAGCAGGCGCGAGCGTGCCCGATCGCGCAAGCCAGGGTCCAGCCGCGACGCATCCCAGCACAGTAGATTCGGCGAAGCCGGTGGAGCCCGGTTCCTATCGCAACGCGGCGATCGTGCTTCTCAGCGACGGCCAGACGACCGCCGGGCCCGATGCGATCGAGGCCGCCCGGATGGCGGCCGAGCGGGGTGTGCGCGTCTTCACCGTCGGCGTCGGCACGACGAAGGGCGAGGTGCTCGACGTCGAGGGCTGGTCGATGCGGGTGCGGCTCGACGAGGAGTCGCTGAAGTCGATTGCCCGCATCACGCGGGGTGAATATTTCCAGGCAGCTTCCGCGACGGACCTGAAGCAGGTCTATCGCGATCTGAACAGCAAGCTCGTCTTCGAGAAGAAGGAGACCGAGGTCACCGCACTGTTCTCGGTCGCCTCGGCGGCACTGCTGCTCGCGGCCGCGGTGCTGTCGGTGGCCTGGTTCGGAAGGATTCTCTGAGCCGGGGCGCGAACCTGGGGCGAGCGGACCCTAGTGTCCGAGGATCTTGGACAGGAAGTCCTTGGTCCGGTCGCTCTGGGGATTCTCGAAGAATTCGTCCGGCGAGTTCTGCTCGACGATCTGGCCCTCGTCCATCAGGATCACCCGGTTGGCGACCGCCTTCGCGAAGCCCATTTCGTGGGTCACGCACAGCATCGTCATGCCCTGTTCGGCCAGCCCGATCATCACGTCGAGCACCTCCTTGATCATTTCGGGGTCCAGCGCCGACGTCGGCTCGTCGAACAGCATGATCTTCGGTGTGAGGCACAGCGCGCGGGCGATCGCCACGCGCTGCTGCTGGCCGCCGGAGAGCTGCAGCGGATACTTGCCCGCCTGCTCGGGGATGCGCACCCGCTGCAACTGCTGCATTGCCCGTTCCTCGGCCTCTTTCTTCGGCGTCTTCCCGACCCACATCGGCGCGAGCGTCAGGTTCTCGAGCACCGTGAGGTGCGGAAACAGGTTGAACTGCTGGAACACCATGCCGACTTCCCTGCGGATCCTCTCGATCGCCTTCAAGTCGTCGCTGAGCTCCACACCGTCGACGACGATGCGCCCCTCCTGGTGCACCTCGAGCCGGTTGATGCAGCGGATCAGCGTCGACTTGCCCGACCCCGAAGGGCCGCAGATCACGATGCGTTCACCCTGGCCGACCTCAAGGTCGATGTCCCGCAGCACGTGAAAATTGTTCCCGTACCACTTGTTGACCTTGTCGAAGACGATAATTTTCTCAGTCATTTTTCGATCCTGGAGCACTGCTTCAGCGGGTCTTGCTCACGGAGACGCGCTTTTCGATCCAAAGGCTGTAGCGAGACATCGAAAAGCAGAAGGTGAAGTAGATCAGCGTGATGAACAGGTAACCCTCGATCTTGAACGGCCGCCAGTCGGCGTCCGAATTCAGCGCCAGGCTCAGCGCGCCGGTGAGTTCGTACAGGCTCACGATGGTGACCAGAGAGGTGTCCTTGAAGATCGCGATGAAGTTGTTCATGATGCCCGGCACCACCATGGCCAGGGCTTGCGGCAGCACGATCTTTCGCTGCGTCTGCCAGTACGACAGGCCGAGCGACTGCGCCGCCTCGATCTGGCCCTTCGGGATCGCCTGAAGGCCGCCGCGCACCGTCTCTGCCAGATAAGCGGCCGCGAACAGCGTGATGCCGACCAGCACCCTGATCAGAACGTCTGGTGACTTTCCTACCGGCATGAACAGCGGAAACATGAACGAGGCCATGAACAGCACCGAGATCAGCGGCACGCCCCGGATCAGCTCCACGTAGACGATGCACAGGCTGCGGATCGCCGGCAGGTCGGAACGCCGGCCCAGCGCCACCACCACCGACAGCGGGAACGCGAGCACGATCCCGAAGGTCGCCAGCATGATCGTCAGCGGCAACCCGCCCCACTGGTCGGTCGACACCGCGTCCAGGCCGAGCATCCCGCCGCCCATCAGCACGAAGAACGCCGGGATGACCAGCACCCAGAGCAGGACCAGCGAGGGCCGCCAGAACGCGCGGATGCAGCTGGCCACCAGCAGGGCGAGCAGCAGGATTGTCGCCACCTCCGGGCGCCACTGCGCCTCGTAGGGGTAGCGCCCGAAGATGATCAGGCGGTATTTCTCGGTGACCACGCCCCAGCACGCACCTATGCCGCGGGCCGCCTGGCAGACGTCCGCATCCGGCTTGAACACCGCGTTGACCGCCCCCCAGGACACGATCCCCGGGACAAAGGCGAACGCCAGTCCCAGAATGATCAGTGTCGTGGCAATGCTCTTCCAGTCGCCGAAAAGGTTTGCCCTCACCCAAGGCACGAATCCTTCGGTGCGAACCGGCGCCGGACGCGGGGCAATCGACTTGAATACCGCGCTCATCTCAACGCTCCTTGATCGCGGCGCGCGTGTTGTACCAGTTCATGAACGCCGAGGTCGACAGCGAGGTGGTCAGGTACACCGCCATGATGATCGCGATGCACTCGACCGCGCGTCCGGTCTGGTTCAGCGACGTGTTCGCGATCGACACCACGTCCGGGTAGCCGATCGCGACCGCGAGAGAAGAGTTCTTCGTCAGGTTCAGGTACTGGCTGGTGAGCGGCGGAATGATGACCCGCAGCGCCTGCGGCAGGACCACCAGCCGCATGGACTGGCCGCGCGCCAGGCCCAGGCTGCTTGCCGCTTCGACCTGACCTTGCGACACCGAGGCGATGCCGGCGCGCACGACCTCTGCGATGAACGCCGACGTGTAGAAGACGAGTCCCAGAAGGACGGAGATGAACTCCGGGGAGGCCGCTCCGCCGCCTTCCATCGCGAAGCCGCCGCGCGTGGGAACGCTCCAGGTGTTCGGCGCGCCTCCGATCAGCCAGCCGACGAATGCGAGTCCGATCACGAGCAGCAACTGAACGGGGAAGGTGCGCCGCACCTGGCCGGTCAGCTCGAACTGCCGCATGGCCCAGCGCCTGTAGATCACGGCGAGCACGATGCCGGCCACCGCGCCGATCGCTGCAAGCCCATGGCCGAGTCCCCAGACCGGCACCGGGAACGAGAATCCGCTCTTGCTGAGGAAGAACAGGCCCCCGACGGAGATCGCGTCGAATATCGGCGGCAACCAGTCGGTGGCCAGCAGGTACCACATCAGCAGTTGCAGCAGCACCGGGATGTTGCGGAACAGTTCGACATAGCCGTAGCACAGTCCTCGAACGATCGCGTTGTGCGAGAACCTGCCGATGCCGATCACCGTTCCCAGCAGCGTGGCGAGCACGACGCCCACGATCGCCACGCGCAAGGTGTTCGCGATGCCGACCAGGAACGCGTTCCAGTAGGGATCGAGCGCGTCATACGGAAACACGCTCTCGCCGATGTCGAAGCCTGCCGGCTGGAACAGGAACCCGAAACCACTCTGGATGCCGCGCGCCGCCATGTTGGCCAGCGTGTTGTGGGCGAGATACCAGACCCCGAAACCGATCAGGGCCACCGCGACGATCTGATAGACGAGCCCGCGAAACGCGGCGCTCCTCCAGGACCAGTCTCGCCGCTTCGGCGGGCGTCGATCGGACATCGCGATCCTCCTCCTGCGGCGCCGTCGCCTGGCGCTCGTCTTTCTAGTTCACCAATCCAGTCACACCGGCTGCTCTACCTCGGCACCGTACGCGGTCCGCACTGAACCGGGCGGGTGCTCGCCGGCGTCGCCGGGCGGGGTGACCGGTGAGCCGCGTGCGGCTCACCGGTGTATCGAGCAGTTGTGCGTCAACGGATCGGCGGCGCGTACATCAGGCCGCCTTCGTTCCACTGGTTGTTGAGTCCGCGCGGCAACGCGAGCGCGGTATTGGGACCGACGTTGCGTTCGAACATCTCGCCGTAGTTGCCCACCGCCTTGACTGCCCGAACCATCCAGTCCTTGTCCAGGCCGAGCAGCTTGCCGGTGTCCTCGGTCTTGCCGAGGATGCGCATGATGACCGGATCCTGGCTCGTCTTGAGCATCTCGTCGACGTTCGCCTGCTTGATGCCGTACTCCTCGGCCTCGATCAGACCGAACAGCACCCACTTCGCGATCGCCGTCCACTCGTCGTCGCCGCGGCGCACTGCCGGGCCG
>JAHEDO010000232.1 GCA_024641185.1 Burkholderiaceae bacterium
ATCGCCGCCGTCGCGTCCAGGTGCCCTTCGCCGCGGGCGATCGCAGCGTCGTACACCGCTGCCACCGCCGGCATCACCTCGAGTGCGAAGCCGTGGCGCTGCGCCTCCTCGATCATCAGCCTAACGTCCTTTCGGGCCATCGCGATCTCGAACGAGGGCGGCTCGTAGGGCCCCGAGGCGATCTTCGCGGCGCGCGCCGGCAGCATCTGCCCGGGGTTGAAGTTCGCGAAGAGCTCCATCGCCTCGGCCGGCGGCACGTCGCATGCCTGGGCAAGGCGCACCACGTCGCCCAGCACGCCGGCAATGCCGATCAGCGTCAGGTTGCCGAAGAGCTTGAACGCGGCGGCGCGATCCGGCGCCGGGCCGAGGTAGACGACCTTGCCGGTCATCGTCTGCAGCGCCGGCATCAGCGCGTCGCAGCGGCCCTTCTCGCCCGAGACGATGATCAATCCGCTGCCCTCGTGCGCGTTGGCCGGCGCCATGAAGACCGGCGCGTGGACGAACAGCCGGCCGCGTCCGTCCCAGCGGGCGACACGATCGCGCGTGGGCGTAGGCGCGGTCGTCGTGTGGTCCACGATCGGCGTCGTCGCCGCGATCGCTTCGGCGAGCGGCTCGAGCACCGCGTCGACCGACGCGTCGTCGGACAGCGACAGGTGGACGCGGTCGACGCCTTTGACCGCGGCCGCGGGATCGGTGAACGCACGTGCGCCGTGCGCTTCGAGCGCCTTCGCGCGCGCCGGTGACCGGTTCCAGACGTTGACCTCGTTGCCGTTGGCGATCAGGCGGCGGACGAAACCGGTGCCCATCAGGCCGGCGCCGAAGAATGCGATTTTCATGGAAGTCTCCTCGTTGATGTCCTGTGAAAGTCCGAAGTGCTGGGGTGCGGGCCGATCGGCCTCGCCGCACGCTAGAAACGTGCCGAAAGTCCGACCAGCGCCTCGCCCTGCGTGAAGGTGTCACCCTTGATCGAGACGACGCAGCCGCCCGAGCAGAACAGGTCGCCGCTGCTGTTGACGAGGGTGACATAGCCGCGCAACTCGAAGCGCAGTGCGACGCGCTCGCCGAGGGGCCACTGGTACCCGATTCCGATGTTCACCGACGGCCGCCATTCGCTCGAATAGCCGCTCAGCGACGGCTTGAAGAGCGTCGCGCCCAGCCCGCCCACCACGTAGGGTCCCTTGCCGACCTCGCCCTCGAAGAAGTTCGTGCCCCCCACGTGGAAATAGCTGACCGACATCGACTGACCGTTCAGACCTGCGGTGGTCGACTGCGTGCCGGCGTCGAACTCCGAACCCTGGTACGAGACGAAGATCTGCCACTGGCGCGCCGCGTCCAGCGGAAAATCGAGGCTCGCCGAAAACGCACCGGAATCCTTCACGTCGATGGACTGGCCGCTGACCGAATCGGTGAAACCGCCGCCGGCGCGATAACCTCCGTAGAGCGTCGCGGCGCCTCCGTCGGCGATCGCCGCGACGGGCAGTGCGAACAGCCCCGCGACGACAACACTAGAAACTCTCATTGACAAGCCTCCCCCAGCGCGCTCACGGGTCGACACTACGTCGACCGGACACGCGGATGATACGGCAGCCCCATGCGCGAAGCCCTCGCACCGAGGCATGCCGGTCGTCGCGCGCCGGTCAGCCGGTCGCCGGCCAGTGCCGGCCGGCCGCGGCGCCTAAGGTGCGACCTTCGGCGCCGTCACGGCGAACCGTGCGATGCAGCCGCCCACTTCGCCGCGCGGCGCCACCTGGATCGCCCTCAGCAATTCGTGCGTCACCGTGTCGAGGCCGAAGCGGCGCGTCAGATCCTCCTCGAGCTTCGACAGCAGGCTCGCCGCCATCTCGGCATCGGCCATCGCCCGGTGATAGCGGCCGGCCACGGGAAGCCCCGCATAGCTCACCAGCGTGCCCAGCTTGTGGTTGGGCGCCAGCGGATAGATTCGCCGGGCGAGCAGCATCGTGCAGGCGAATTCCTGTTGCCGGCTCCTGCGCACGCGGGCGAGTTCCGCGTCCCAGAACCTGCGGTCGAACGAAGCGTTGTGCGCCGCCAGCGGATGCGCGCCCACGAAGTCGGCCACTTCGCGCATCACCCTGGCGGCGGGCGGCGCGGCGCGAACCATCTCGTTGGTGATGCCGGTGAGTTCCTCGATGAAGGGCGGCACCCACGCGCCGGTGTTCATCAGGCTCTGGTAGCGATCGACGATCCGGCCGTCGCGCATCAGCACCGCGGCGATCTCGGTCGCGCGTGCACCGGCGTCCGGCGACATGCCGGTGGTCTCGAAGTCGATGACGGCTACCGTGTCCATATTCGGCACGCAGGGCGCCAGGGGAACGGACCAGTTGCGCCGTGGAGCCGTCGCAGCGCGCGGCCGAAAGTCTTCACGATGACGAGGGTGGAGCCGGGCGCCGACCTGCCGCCACGGCCGCCTCGCCGCCCTCGATCGCCGCCGTCTCCCGGACGGGTGCCTGCGCCTGCGCCTGCGCCTGCGGCGCATCTTCGGGCAGGTCCGCCGTATCCGCCTCCTTCACCCACTCCTCGAGCAGCTTGAACGAGACCGCGAGGACGACCGGACCGACGAACAGACCGAGCAGGCCGAACGAGAGCAGTCCGCCGATCACGCCGGCGAAGATGAGCATGAGCGGCAGGTCGGCGCCTTTCCTGATCAGCACCGGGCGCAGGAAGTTGTCGAGCGTTCCCACGAAGATCGACCAGACGAGCAGCAGGGAGCCGGCCCACGTCTCGCCCGCCCAGAACAGCCAGATGATCGCGGGGATGAGCACTGGAAACGGACCGATCTGGGCAAGGCAGAGGAACAGCATCAGCATGGTGAGCAGACCGGCGAGCGGGATGCCCGCGACCGCGAGGCCCAGTCCGCCGAGCAGCGATTGGGCGAGCGCGGTGACGACGACACCGAGCGCGACGCCACGCACCGTCTGGCCGGCGAGTTCCACCGAATGCTCGCCGCGCTCGCCCGCGAGCCGGCGGCCGAAGCGTCGCACGGACGTGGCCGCCTCTTCGCCGTTCGCGTACAGGACTACTGCGATCACGATGGTCAGCGCGCTCTGGAAGATCACCAGACCCAGGGTGCCGACCTCGGCGGCCAGCCACCTGGCGGCACGGCCCACGTAGGGTTGCAGATGCGCGGCGACCTCGCTCCACCCCTCGGTCGCCGCTTGCTGCCAGATCTCCGAGACCTTCGGACCAACGAACGGAATGCCGTCGATGAAGGCGGGCGGCGGCGGAATCGTCACCTCCAGAAGAGAACTCGTCCAGGCGCCGAGGTCGTGCGAATGCTGCGCGAACGTGCTCGCCGCGACCCAGAACGGCAGAACGAGCACCACGAGCATCGTGACGGCCAACAGCGCGACGGCGGGAGCTCGCCTTCCGCGGAACCGGCGCTCGAGCGAAAGCATCAACGGCCATGTCGCGACGACGATCATCGTGGCCCAGACCAGCGCGACCAGGAAGGGACGCATGATCCAGAACGACGTGCCGATCAGCGCGCCGATCGACAGGACGGCAAGCGTGGTTCGGGTCACTTCTCTTTGCATGACGGGCTCTCAGAACTGCGCAAGGTACTGCGCCGGGTCGATGGTCGCACCGATCACGAGCGGCCGGTCGGACGGGCGCTTCGCGGCGAGCACGCGCTCGAGCCCGGCGGCGGAGTCCGCCCGCTCGCCTTCGCAGCCCATGGACTGCGCGAGCTTCACGATGTCGGTCGGCTCGATCAGTGTGCCCCAGCTCGGGTAATTGCGCTGCGCCTGCTTGAGTTCGATGCGATTCAGGCTGTTGTCGCAGAACACGATCACCAGCGGGTCGAGCCCGAGACTCGACGCGAGCCGCAGCTCGCCCTGCACCATCGCGAGCCCGCCGTCTCCGGTGAAGCACACGACCGGACGCTGCGGATGAACGAGCTTGGCGGCGATCGCCGCCGGCAGCGAGAAACCCATCGACGAGAGCCCGTTCGTCATCAGCGTGGAGCGCGGCGTGAAGGTCGTCCAGCCCTGGCCCACCAGCAGTTTGTGCGAGCCGACGTCGGCGGTGGCGATCGAGTCGCGCGGCGCCGCGCGGCGCACCACGTCGATCACGTCGGTCGGGTTCAAGCGGCCGCTCACGCGCCCCTCGTAGTACATCGACATCAGCGCCTCGCGATGCGCGCGCACCTCCGCGTCACTCCAGCGCGGCTCGCCGGCGCAGCTCGCCGAGAGCGCGTCGAGGATCGCCGCGACCGGACCGACGATCTCGAGCTCGGCCGGGTAGATCTGGTCTGTATTCGGCGTGGCGTCGACGTGCACCGTCGGGACCTTCAGGCTCCAGGGCTTGATGAGTTCGACCGCGTCGAATCCCGCCGCGATGATCAGATCGCAGCCCGCGAGGAACTTCCACATCAAGGCGTTGCAGGCCATGTCGAGTGTGCCTGCGTACAGCGGATGATCCTCGTCGATCACGCCCTTGGCCATCGGCGACACCACGACCGGACAGCCCAGCGCTTCGGCGAGCCGTGCGAGGCTCGCCGAAGCATTGCCGCGCACCGCGGCGATGCCTGCGAGGATGACCGGTCGGCGGGCGGCACGGATCTTCGCCCCGACATCGGCGGTGGCTGCGTCCGCAGCGAAGACCGCGGGGAACGCCTGCGCCGTGATCGGCGGCAGGAGGATCTCGTCGTCGATCGCCTGCGCAGCGACCACATCTGCGGCGAGCGTCAGGTGCACCGGCCCGGGGCGCTCGGCCATCGCGGTGCGCACCGCCTTGCGCAGGATGGTGCCCGCGGTGTGCGGCTGAATCGTGGTGGCCCACTTGCAGACGGGCGCGAAGAGCCGTTCCTGGTCGATCACCTGGTGCGTGAAGAACGGCTCGCGCCGGGTCTCGATCTGCCCGGAGATCGCGAGCATGGGAACCCGGTCGAGCCAGGCGTTCGCGACCGCGTTCACCAGGTTGGTGGAGCCCGGGCCGAGGGTGGACAGGCACACGCCGGGAAGCCCGGTCAGCATGCCCACTGCCTCGGCCATCAGGCCCGCGGTGCCTTCGCGGCGCGCGAGCACGAAGTCGAGGCC
>JAHEDO010000233.1 GCA_024641185.1 Burkholderiaceae bacterium
TCAACGGGATGCGGCTCAAGCTGACCACCGGTGGCCTGTCGGAGGAAGACCTGGAGCGCGTCAGCAAATTGCTCGAACCGCCGAAGGCCGCCGCGCCGGCCGCAGCGCCGGTCACGAAGTAAGCGCGCCGGCCACGAAATAAGCGCGCGGACCGCGACTCAGCCGCGCGGCCCGAGCCAGGGTTGCAGCAGCGCGAGCGTGCGCTGCGTCGCGCCCCGGTGGGCGGCGGCGAACGCGGCGGCCCGCTGCGACATCAGCGCGCGGCGCTCCGGATGCGCGAGCAGTTCGAGCGCCACATGGAGTGCCGCCGACGCGTCGGGCACCCGGTGCGCTGCGCCGGCCTCGATCGCCTGTCGCGCCGCGTCCTCGAAATTGTAGGTGTGCTCGCCCAGCAGCACCGGCACGCCGACCGCACAGGCCTCGATCAGGTTCTGCCCCCCGAACGGCAGCAGCGAGCCGCCGAGGACCGCGACGTCGGCCATCGCGTAATACGCGAACATCTCGCCCATCGAATCGCCGAGCAGCACATCGGCCCGCGCAGCGGCGTCTTCGCCGAATCGCGAGCGACGCGCCAGCGCCAGACCGCGCCGCGCGATCTCGTCGGCGACCTCGTCGAAGCGCTGCGGATGGCGGGGAACGATGGCAAGCAGCGGCTCGCGCGCGCGCGAACCCGACGACCCTGCGCCACGCAACGCCTCCCACGCGTCGAGCAGCAGGGCCTCCTCGCCGTCTCGGGTGCTCGCCGCGAGCACGACCGATCTCCCGCCGAAACCTGCGCGCCATTCGCGCCCGCGCTCGAGCATCTCGGCAGGCGCCGACACGTCGAACTTCATGTTCCCGGCGATCGCGACCTGCTCGCGGCCCAGCGCCCGGATCCGCTGCGCGTCCGCGTCGGTCTGCGCGACGACGCAACACAGCGTGTCGAGCGCAGGCCCCATCAGCGAGCGCCAGCGCAGCCCCTTGCGCAGCGACTTCTCGGACAGCCGCGCGTTGACCAGCGCCAGCGGGACGCCCTCGGCGACGGCCGCCGCGCACAGGTTCGGCCAGAGTTCGGTCTCCATCACGATGCCCAACAGCGGGCGCCACGCGCGCAGAAAGCGCCGCGTCGCGTACGGATAGTCGTAGGGAAGATAGGCCTGGACGACCCGACCGGAGAAGCGCGACGCGAAGAGTTCCGCACCCGTCTGACGGCCGGTCGGCGTCATGTGAGTGAGCAGGATGCGTAATGACGGATCGCGCGCGAGCAGTGCGGCGATCAGCGGCTGCGCCGCGCGCGTCTCGCCCACCGACACCGCGTGCACCCAGACCAGTGGCGCGGTATCTCCGCGCGCCGCGACGAGGCCCCAGCGCTGCGCCCAGTGCGACCGATACTCGGGCTGATGGCGCGAACGCCACAGCAGATAGGCCATGACCAGCGGCGTCGCGAGCCACCAGCCCAGCGAATAGAGCGCGCGGCTCATCGGTCGTCCGGCGCGAGCGCGCCCGGTGCGCCCAACGCCCCCAGCGCGCCCAATGCGTCGAACACCTCGCCGGCCTGCGGCCAGACGCCGTCCGCACCCAGACTGCACGCGCGTGGCGTCCAGTAGGGACCGAAACGCCAGGCCGCAGTCGCGGCAAACAACGCCACCGTCGGCCGGTCCATCGCGGCGGACAGATGCGTGAGACCCGTGTCCACGCCGACCACGCCGCTCGCGTCGGCGAGCATCCGTGCGCACTCGCGCAACGACATGCGTGGTGCGACGATCGCGCGCGGCCCGGCAGCCTCGTCCTCGACGATGCGCTCCGCTCCATCGGTCCGCCGCGTCCCTGCCGCGCCATTCGCATCCATCGCATCCATCGCATCCATCGCAGGCTCGAGGGCGCCGCCGATCGCGTCGGCAAGCTGTCGCGCCGCGCGCAGCTCAGCCTCGCTGCCCCACGGAAGCACCACCGAAACACCCGACGCGCGCAACCGCGCACCGAGCGCGACCCACTGCTGCGCGGGCCACTGTTTCTCCGGGCGAGACGTCGCGTGCAGCAGCACGACGCAGCGTCCGGGTACGAGCCACGGCAACGCGAGCGCGGGCGCCGACAGGCCGAAGCGCGGCCCGCCCTCGGCCCGGTATCCGAGCGCCTGGCCCGCCAGCGAGCGCAATCGCTCGATCGCGTGCAGATCGCGCGCGACCGGGTAGCGCTTCGCGTACGCGAGCGCGGCGAGCGGTTCGCGCGCACTGGCGCGATCGAACCCGGCCACGGGCGCACCCGTCCACCGGGCGACCCAGGCGCTCTTGACGAGCCCCTGCAGGTCCAGCACGAGGTCGTAGCGGGCTTCGCGCAGCCTGGCGCGCACGGCGCGGATCTCGGCCCAGGTCGCGCGCGCGGCGAGCGCACCGCGCCATCTGCGGATCGCCACCGGAATGATTTCGCGCACGGCGGGGTGCAGCCGCGGAAGATCCGCGAAACCCTCCTCGACCACCCAGTCGATGCGCGCGTCGGGACGCGCCGCGACGATGTCGGTGACGACCGGCAACGCGTGGATCACGTCGCCCATCGAACTGGTCTTGATCAGGGCGATGCGCACGGGCTCCAGTGTAGCGAAGCGCGCGCGTCGCGCGACGCGCACTAGAACGGCAGCTTCGCGTCCGGCTTGACCGCCAGCACCGCCTCCTTGAACGCCTGCTGGATCCGCGCGAGCGCCACCGGCGTGTCCGCCTCGAAGCGCATCACCACCACCGGCGTCGTGTTCGACGGCCGCGCCAGCCCGAAGCCGTCCGGGTACTCGGCGCGCACCCCGTCGATCGTGATGACCTCGGTCGCACCCTCGAAGCGCGCGGTCCTGCGCAGCGCCTCGACCAGCGTGAAGTTCTCGCCCTCGGCGGTCTTCAGCTGCAGTTCGGGCGTCGTCGGCGAGTCCGGCAGGGCCTCGAGCACCGCGCTCGGGTCGGCGGAGCGCGACAGCACCTCGAGCAGCCGCGCGGCCGCGTACAGGCCGTCGTCGAAGCCGTACCAGCGCTCCTTGAAGAAAATGTGGCCGCTCATCTCGCCGGCGAGCGGCGCGCCGGTCTCCTTGAGCTTGGCCTTGACCAGCGAGTGGCCGGTGCGCCACATCAGCGGCTGCCCGCCGTGCTCGCGCACCCACGAGGCGACATTGCGCGAGCACTTCACGTCGTAGATGATCTGCGCGCCAGGGTTGCGCGACAGCACGTCGGCCGCGAGCAGCATCAGCTGGCGGTCCGGGAAGATGATCGAGCCCTTCTTGGTCACGACGCCGACGCGGTCGCCGTCGCCGTCGAAGGCCAGGCCGATCTCGGCGTCGGTCTCGCGCAGGCTGCGCTGCAGATCGACCAGGTTCTCCAGGTGCGCCGGGTCCGGATGGTGGTTCGGGAAGGTCCCGTCGACCTCGCAGAACAGCTCGGTGACCTCGCAGCCGAGCCCGCGAAAGAGCTCGGGCGCGAACGCGCCGGCGACACCGTTGCCGCAGTCGATCGCGATCTTCATCGGGCGCGCGAGCTTCACGTCGCCAAGCACTCGCTGCAGGTAACGCCCGCGCAGGTCCAGGGTGTGATAGCCGCCCCGCTGGTCCGCAGGCACCGGCTTGAACTCGCCGGCGGCAATCGACCCGGCCAGCCCCTGGATCGCGTCACCGTACAACGCCTCGCCGCCGATCATCATCTTCAGCCCGTTGTACTCGGGCGGGTTGTGGCTGCCGGTCACCGCGACACCGGTGCCGGTGGCCAGCTCGTAGGTCGCGTAGTAGACGATCGGCGTGGTGACCTGACCGATGTCGATCACCGACACGCCGGCATCGCGAAACCCTTCGGAGAGCGCAGTCACGAGCTTGGGCCCCGAGAGCCTCCCGTCGCGACCGATCACGGTCTCGGCGATGCCCTGGCGCCGCGCGAGCGTGCCCAGCGCGAGCCCGATGGCGTGCACCGCCTCGACGGTCAGCGTCTTGTCGACGATGCCGCGGATGTCGTAGGCCTTGAAGATTCCGGGTTCGATCTGCATGAGGGAACGTCCTGATGGGCGCAGTCGACGGTCGACGTCGACGGTGCGCTTGGCTGAGTGTGAATTTTACGACGAGAGCCCAAGACTGTCGGATCGGCTTGACGAAACGAGCGCCCTCGCGCTAGTCCCGACGGGCACGTATCCCCGACGGATCAGGAAGTCGTCAGTATTCTGTGGGACAATTATGGGTTTATGTCGAACGCACAGTCACGAAAGCAGACAGGCAAGCGCCGCGGAGAAATCTTCGCGGCGGTCGCGGCCT
The DNA here is from genome assembly GCA_024641185.1 of Burkholderiaceae bacterium. Taxonomy (GTDB): domain Bacteria; phylum Pseudomonadota; class Gammaproteobacteria; order Burkholderiales; family Burkholderiaceae_E; genus Quisquiliibacterium. The sequence continues at coordinate 4,250 of JAHEDO010000233.1, forward strand.
ACCGGCGCATCTTCTTCGTCGTAGGCGCGTTCTCCGGCGCGATCAACATGCTGTACCTGGTCCCGTCCCTGTACATGATGCAGGTGTACGACCGGGTGCTGGGCAGCCGCAACCCGACAACACTGCTGATGATCTCGCTGATCGCGCTCGGCATGTACGTGATCATGGGCGCGCTCGAATTCGCCCGCTCTCAGCTGCTGGTGCGCCTGGGGAACCGGCTCGACCGGCAACTCGCGCAGCGCGTGTTCACCTCGGCGTTCGAGCGCAACCTGCGCATGCGTGCCGGCGGCACCGCCGGCCAGGCCATGCTCGACCTGGCGCAGGTGCGCCAGTTCATCACCGGCAACGGCCTGTTCGCCTTCTTCGACGCACCCTGGGCACCGATATATCTCGTCGTGATCTGGGTGTTCCATCCATGGCTTGGAATTCTTGCGATATGCGGAGCGCTGATCCTCGCCGCGCTTGCCGTGGTCACCGACATCGTGACCCGCGGGCCGCTGGCGGAGGCGAACCAGGCGGCCGCCATGGGTTCGGGCTTCGCTACCACGAACCTGCGCAACGCCGAGGTGATCGAGGCGATGGGCATGATGCCCGCGATCCGCGCGCGATGGGAGAAGCTGCAGGATCGCATGCTCGCGCGCCAGTCGCTCGCATCGGACCGCGCCGGCACGATCTCGTCGATGACCAAGTTCGTGCGCCTGACGATCCAGTCCGCGAGCCTGGGCCTGGGCGCGCTGCTGGTGATCGAGAACCAGGCGTCAGCGGGCATCATCATCGCTGCGTCGATC
>JAHEDO010000234.1 GCA_024641185.1 Burkholderiaceae bacterium
CGCGCCCTGTGACGCGCTGCTGCAGCGTGTGCGCAGTTTCAAGACCACGCGCGAAATCGAACTGCTGCGCCACGCGTACAACGGCACGGCCAATGCGCTGCTGGCAACCTTTGTATCGACCGTGCCCGGTCAGTCCGAGCGCAGCATCGCGCACCGCCTGTCGGACAACATCATGCGTTCCGGCGCCGACGCCGTCACGACGCTGATCTTCGGCGCGGGCGCCAATACCGGGCTGCATGTGGAGGCCGGCGACTACCGAGTGCAGTCAGGCGACATTCTCAAGAGCGATTGCGGCGGTCATTACGGAGGTTATTACTCCAATGTCGGGCGCACGGCCAAGCTGGGCCCGCTCACGGACGAGGACCGATCGATCTGGCGTCGCCTGCGCGAGATCCAGCACACCTTGTCGGACATGTTGCGACCCGGAGTGAGCGGACGCGAGATCTTCGAGCGCTGCGTGGCCCTGCACCAGGAACGTGACCTGCCGTTCGCGTTCGGCCACAACGGCCACGGCGTGGGACTGATGATTCACGAGAATCCGCTGATCGCGCCGCACGAACACCTCGTCTACGAGGCCGGCATGGTGTCGACAGTGGAAACCAGGGTGCGCTGGCCCGGCAAGGTCGGCTACCACATGGAGGACCTTTTTCTCGTCACAGACAAAGGACCGGTGCAACTCTCCGAAGCATTCGACAACGAGGAAATCCTGGTTGTCTGAAGCGCCGCTATCCTTGCGTCGTGGAGAAAGCCCCGAGACACGATCGTCCCGGGTACCCCAACCTTCCAACCACCCAACACAAAGGCACTGATCCATGACTGCTGAAATCGAACGACACCAACCGAATGCCCGCATGAGCAAGTTCGTGCGCCACGGCGGAGTCGTCGCGGCGGCCTGAGCGAGACGACTCGCCCCGACATCGGGAGAGCCGAGGCACAGGTATTGCGCGACCTTCTCCGTAGCGACGCCGTCGTCGCATTGCCCGCGATGTTCGCGGGCCAGGTCGTCATCACCATGGCCGCGTACGCGCTGCCGGTGGTGGCGCCGGCCGCGATGCCCGAAATGGGCATGCCGACGGTTTACGTCGGCGTGTTCACCGCGTCAATCTACTTCGTCGCAATGGCGGCGGGTCTGTTCACCGGACAGCTGCTCGCGCACTGCGGCGCAGTCGGCGCGATGCAACGCCTGCTGCTGGCCGTCGTCGTCGGCGCGCTGGTATTCGACCTCGGGCATCCGGCGACCGCGGTCCTGGGGGCGATGATCATCGGAGTCGGCTCGGGACCGATGAATCCGGTCGGTTCATACGTGCTAGCGCGCACCACGCCCCCGCATTGGCGCGCGTTGGTGTTCTCGGTGAAGCAGGTCGCCACACCGACGGGCGGGATGCTCGCGGGCCTGGTGATGCCCGCGGTGCTGCTCTGGCAAGGCTGGCGTGCCGCGGTGGCGACACTCGCGGTGCTCGCGCTGCTTGCCATCGCGCTGATCCAGCCCGCGCGGCGCCTGCTCGATGCTGGGCGCCCGACCCGGCGTCCGGCGAGCCTCGCCTCGATCATCGCGCCGATCAGCATGATCCTGCGTGAACCCGAACTGCGCACGCTCGCGCTGGCCGGCTACCTGTTCGCCGGCGTGCAGATCACACTGGCAGCGTACCTCGTCGTGTACCTCACCGAGCGCCACGGCCTGGCCATCAGTGCCGCCGGCGCCCTGTTCGCGATCTACGGTGGCTGCGCGATACCGGCTCGCGTGATCTGGGGCGCGATCGCCGACCGACTGATGAGCACGCACGCCATCCTGATGCTGTGCGGCATGCTGATGAGCGCGGGCTTCGCGCTGGTGGCCTCGTTCACCCCCGAGTGGTCGTTCTGGTCGCGTGCACTCGTGATCGCACTGCTCGGCTGCAGTGCGAACGGCTGGGTCGGCCTGTTCTACGCTGAGATCGCACGCATCGTGCCCAACGACCGCGTCGGCGACGCAAGTGGCGGCGCCCAGTTCTTCGTCTATGGCGGCATCATGTCGATGCCGCTGCTCTTTGGCGCGCTCGTCGCGCTGACCGGAAGCTACACGGTGGGCTATGCCGTGCTCGCCGCATTGTCGCTCGTCGCAGTCGCGCTGCTGCTCGCGACAACGCGAACACGTGCCTAGCGCACACGACCCTGTCGGGTTCTCCGCGGCACTGTCAACTACACCGTGGGAAGTCCAACCTCACACGCCGACGCGCTCGGATGCCTGGAGTCACCGCAGCGTCGTTTCATCAGCGCGGATCGCACGAGCAGGGCCGCGCGCCGGCCTCAGACCGGGCGCTTCGCCTTCAGGAAGGCGACCGATCCGGCGGCCGCGACCACCGCGAGCAGCGTGAAGCCGACGCGATAGTCGCCGGTCAGGTCGGCCAGCACGCCCGCCACCAGCGGGCCGAGGACCTGGCCGACCGCGGTCAGCGCCGCCGACACACCGAGGATCATGCCGATCGAGCGCGTTCCGAAGTAGTCAGCACGGATCGCCTGCATGAACGGGCCGCGCAGGCCCCAGGCGACGCCATGGATCAGCGCGAACGCGACCAGCATCATAGTGTCGAATGCGAAGGTGAGCAGCAACAGTCCGGTCGCGTGCATCAGCATGCAGGCCGCGGCGACCCTACGCTTTTCGACGCGGTCGCCGATCGTCCAGCCGAGTATCACACCGCCTGTCAGCCCGAAGGTCATCAGCGTGATCACCAGCGAGGCCTGCGCGATCGAGTAGCCCAGTCCACTGCTCATGTGTGTGATCGCGTGCACGTTGACCGCGCTGACTACCAGCATCGCGAACGCGTGACCAATCGAGAGCAGCCAGAACGCGCTGGTGCGCATCGCCTCGCGCGCGGTGAACGCAAGCGGCGCGCCCGCCGCAGGCAGGGGCGAGACATACTGCTGCGCGGAACCCGAGTCGCCGGCGGACACCGGTGCCGGGACGGGAGTCAGCGGCGCGACCGAGTCGGCAGCGGCCATCGCTATCGCCATCGCCGGAGCAGGCGACGCGGGCGTCGCGGCAGCGGGCGCGGCGGCGACTCTAGCGCCTGCCTGCGCGCGGTCAGCATCGGCCGCAGATCCGGCGTACGGGACAAGCTGCGGCGGCTCCCCGTCGACCGTCTCGCCCATCTCCTCGTGCCGGCGACGGAACATGCGCGCCAGCGGCCAGCCCAGCAGCACGATGGCCACGCCGGACCCGAATGCGGTCGCGCGCCAGCCCCAGGTCTGCATCGACCAGGCGACTGCCGGAACGAACATGCCGCCCAGCGCCATCCCCAGGCTCACCGTCGACAGCGCGCGCGCGCGCTTCTTCTCGAACCACTGCACCACCGCGACGGTGAGCGGAAAGTAGCCGCACAGACTCGAACCGATCGCGATCGTGAAGATCGCGACGTAGAAACCGGTCAGCGTGTCGATCTGGCTCAGCGTCACGAAGCCGATGCCGAAGACGAAGATGCCGGCGCGGATCATCCCCTGGGCACCGAAACGGTCGACCGTCCAGCCGAGCAGCGGCCCGAGCACCGCGGCCTCGACCGACTGCATCGCCGCGCCGCCGGACAGCGCTGTCTTGCTCCAGCCCATCTCGCCGGTCAGCACCGCGACGTAGGCGCCGAAGGCCTGGTTCAGCAGCGACGCCTGCAGGAATTGCAGGCCGAAGGCCGCGCCGACCATCTTCCAGCCGTAGAAGATCTTCATGGCCAGGGAGAATACCGTGGCAGGCTCTTCCGGTCGTTCGCCCGGTCAGCGCTCCGTCCGCCCAACATCACGCACCGCACCGCGCGAAAGCATCGCCAACGCGGCGCCGCGCTTCGCGCGAGGGCGGGAAGACGGGGGTCATAGCGAGGAGTGCGAGGTTGCGATTCGCGAAGTACCGGGCTTACACGGGAGGCTACGGCACTTTCAGTAGCGTGTCTCGCCGGCAAGTCTGCACGTGCGGCGGACCAGTGACTCGGCCTCAAGTACAACTTGACAGTTGCCCGGGTTAGCCAGCGGTCCGCCGCAGGTAGCCGAACCAGTTCAGTATTGCGCGCGCGTGATCAACGCGATCGGTTCCGCGAGCCCTTGGCTGCAGACGATCGAATCGCCGCGCCGCAGGAGGGCGCCGAAGTCGAGGCCCTGTGCGTGGTCGACGACGATCATTTTCGCAGACCCGATGCGTCGGGCATCTCGCTATCGGCGTGGTGGTGGCGGCGCGGGTTGGCTACCAGCCGCCAAACGACAACCCTCCGTTCACGCTGACCGTCTGTCCGGTCACCTGCGCGGATTGTTCGGACACGAGGAACGTGACCACGCTCGCCACTTCCTCGGCCGTGGGAGGACGGCCGGACGGGAATCGCTCGGCGAGTTTCGTGAACAGCTTCGACGAGAACGTCCTGTCCTCGCCGAAGATGCGGTCGAACGATGGAGTGTCGGAAGTGAGCGTCATCGCGACGCTGTTCACGCGAATGCGCCAGCGCGCGAACTCTTTCGCAAAGACCTTCGTCATCAAAATGACACTCGCGCCGACGGCGCCCGGAATCGACTCGCCCGCCGTCGCGTGCCTGGCCGCGTCGGTGCACAACATGACCACCGCTCCGCCGCGCTCGCGCATGTGGGGCAGCGCGGCGTGCACGGGAAAGATGCGCGGCAACAGGCGCGACTCAAAGGCATCGACCAGCTCGGCGCTGCTCATGTCCGCGAACGGTCTGGGCAGCACCCGCGAGGCTGCGCCGGCACTCACCAGGAGGTCGATGCCGCCGTTGACGCTAGCGGCGCGCCGTGTCACCTCGACCGTGGCATCGTAGTTCTCGCAGTCGCCAACCGCTGCGAGCACGTTCTCCGAAAGCGTGGCGAGTCGCTCGACCGTGCGCCTGGCGCTCTCCTCGGAGCGGCTGTTCACGACGACCGTCGCTCCCCCGCGTGCCAGCGCTTCGGCGACTCGCAGGCCAACCCCTCCCGACGCCCCGGTAACGAGAGCAACCTTGCCGCTGAAGTCCGCTGTCGGCATGGCAATCGGCTCCATTCAATGTCTC
>JAHEDO010000235.1 GCA_024641185.1 Burkholderiaceae bacterium
CGCCGTTGCGCCGAAGCCCGGCGAAGCGCAGGACTGAGCCGCCCGGAACCGAGGTCGGTTGAAGAAGGCCGCTAACGCGGCGGACGCGCAAGCACCATGGCCCAAATCGGCATGTCGTTGGCGCCGAACCTTGCCGCGACCCCGAACTGGCGCAAGGTCGGGCCCATGATGGCGGCGCAGTGGCTCGGGCTCGCGAGCCAGTCGTCGAAGACCTGCGCGAAGCTGCGCTGGCCATGGCCGAGGACCTCGGCCGCCGCGGTGCCGATCCCACGCACGCCGACCGTCCACGGATACCCCACAGCGCGGATCCGGTCCGCCACATTGAGCCCGCCGCGGTGCTTGTCGTCAGGCAGACTCGCGTGCCGGAAGTAGTCGCGTTCGATCATGTCGGTGACATGCATGAGCGACGCGCTGGCCAGCCGCGCGTCGTAGTCGACCGGTGGCGCCGCGGCGAACCGCCCCGCCGCGCCGCAATCGCGGGGGCGCGCGCGGATCTCGTTGACCATCGCCTGGAAACTGCGCAGCATGCGGTCGTCGAATCCGGAGCCCGGCAGCGGCGAGATGCCCGGCGACGCTTGCGCGGCGGCAGGACCGCTGTCCAGCGCCTGCGACGGCCCGGCAAGGAGCAGGCCAAGCGCAAACAGCGCCGTGAAAAGGCGCTGGCGGTCCCCGCCGAGTCGAAGATGGTCCCTCATGCGTCGCTGCCGGTCGTGTCGTTGCCGGGATCCCTGATCCCGATCGGGATCAGCGCCACCAGCCCGTGCGCGCGCACGGCGGACCATCCTAACAAGCGCGCGCGCCGTCGGTAAAGCCCCGGCGGCCGCGCACGGGCGCCCCCGGGTCCGGAAATCGCCGTCACGCCCACCGCCGTCGCACGCATCGCCGTTCAGCCGGCGACCAGATAGACGACCGCCATCAGCGTGAGCACCGCGCCGGTCGCGACCCGGGCGTTGAAGACCTCCTCGCGCAGCAGTGTCGCGCTCAGGCCGAGCGTCACCAGCGGATGGGCGGCGACGATCGGGACGACCACCGCCACCGGCCCGCGCTGAAGCGCGGCGTACATGAGCATCAGCCCGACGCCGTTGAGCAGACCGGTGACGGCGAAGATGCGCCTGGTGGCCCAGCTAGGCCGCTGCGCCGGCCGGTCGGACCTGAGGCGATCCGCCAGCACCAGGACGGTGGCCGATACGCAGTAACCGATCACGCTCGCCGCGAGCGGGCTCGGCCACAGCGCGAGACCGCCCTTGGCCAGCACCTGCGCCACGCCCCGGATCGCTGCCGACGCGAACGGAATCAGCAGCAGCCACCCGAGAGCGGAAGCGTCCAGCGCCCTGCGTCGCCAGGACATCAGCCCGACGCCGATGACGATGCCGACCGCGGCCAGCACCGCACGGCCGGGAATCGACTCACCGAGAATCAGGAAGGCGGCGAAGATCGCGAACAGCGGGGTGGTTCCGCCGATCGAACTGGTCAGCGACGGCCCGATCCGGTCGGTCGACACGAACACGATGAGGGTGACCGCCGCCGGGAAGAACAGTCCGACCAGTGCGAACACCAGCGCGGCCTGCGCGTCGAATCCCGACGTGTCCAGCCACACCAGCGAAACGACGACGAAGAAGGCCGCGGCGGTGGGAACGCTCATCGCTGCCCCGGTGCGCACGTCGACGCGGCGCAGGCCGAAGCGCGCGGTGACCAGCCCCGCGCCGAAGCACAGCGCCGCCAGGCAGGCGAGAACGATGGGCATGTCAGCGATCTCCGGCCGCCGGCGTCACCGGCGCCGAGGGCGTCGGCGACGACGCTCGCGACGCCACCGACTGCGCGGCTCAGCTCATCGCGATGTCGAAACCGCGCTTGACCGCGGGTCGCGCCATGACCGTCTCGTACCAGCGCTTGACGTGCGGGAAGTCGTTCAGGTCGACCTTGTGACGCTCGTGCCTCCAGGCCCAACTGACGATCGCGAAGTCGGCGATCGAGATCTCGCCCGCGAAGAACTCGCGGTCGGCGAGCCGACTATCCATCACGCCGTAAAGGCGCCGCGTCTCCTTCAGGTAGCGCTCGAGACCGTAGCGCCGGTCGGCTTCGTTCTCCAACGCGACGAAGTGGTGCGCCTGCCCCGGCATCGGGCCGAAGCCGCCCATCTGGAACATCAGCCACTCCAGCACCGGCACGCGGGTGCGCAGGTCCTTCGGCAGAAACTTTCCGGTTTTCTCGCCCAGGTACAGCAGGATCGCGCCGGATTCGAAGACGCTGATCGGCGCGCCGCCCGGCCCGTCGGAGTCCACGATCGCCGGAATCTTGTTGTTCGGGCTGATCTTCAGGAAGGCTTCGCCGAACTGCTCACCCTTGCCGATGTCGATCGGCTTGACGGTGTAGGGCAGTTCCATCTCCTCCAGCGCGACGCTGATCTTGCGGCCGTTGGGGGTGTTCCAGGTGTAGAGGTCGATCGGCATGGGGCTCCTCGGAAGCGGTCGTTGGGATTCGCAGCACGCATTGTCGACGATCGCGCGGGATCGCGCCCGACGCCACCGCCGACCCCGCGGCCGTGGCCGCGGACGCGCAGACGCCTCGCCCTGCGACAGCGGCCGCGATGCCCTCGCATTTCGCTGGTAGGATCGATTGGTGGGCAGTGGACGGGCGCCGGCATCGAGCGGCGCCCTCGAACGATGCAAAGTACGATGCAAAGGAGCGACACATGGCCAACGAGGGCTACCACGAACCCGTCGCAGAACTCTCCGCCGAAACGCGCGACATGCACCGCGCGATCGTCTCGCTGATGGAGGAACTGGAAGCGGTCGACTGGTACAACCAGCGCGTCGACGCGTGCAAGGACACCGAGCTGAAGGCGATCCTCGCTCACAATCGCGACGAGGAAAAGGAGCACGCCGCGATGGTTCTCGAATGGATCCGGCGCAAGGACCCGACCTTCTCGAAGGAACTGAAGGACTACCTGTTCACCGACAAGCCGCTGACTCACGACTGAAGCCGCCGTGCTCGGTGCCCGGCATCGCCGTCAGCGCCGCACGCGACCGATCAGCGCGGCTCGAGTGCGCGCCGCGCCCCGCGCCACTTCTCGTGCACCAGCTCGTCCGGCAGTTCCGCCTCGTCCCAGAAGCCCAGCAGGATCCCTCGCCGCAACGACCGGCCGCGCATCCCCAGGATCTGCTCTTCCGAGAGCGCCGTGCGCTGCGACTGCCGGCGCGCCCACAGGTTCAGCGCATCCAGCAGGCGGGCGCGCTCACCGGCGAACGCGGGGTCGGCGCCGAGGTCCGCCAGCTCCTGCGGGTCCTTCTCCAGGTCGAAGAGCATCGGTCGGAAGCCTTCCGCGTGCACGTACTTCCAGCGCTCGTCGGCGACCATGAACATCCTGGCGTCCATCGGTCGCACGCCCAGCACCCGCGCGGTCGGGCTCACCGAGTAGTCGTACTCGCTGATCGCGTAGCGCCGCCACTGCTGCGGCTCGCGATGGTGCAGCAGCGCCTGCAGCGCCCTGCCCTCCAGCCGATGCGGTATCGGATCGCCGCCGCAGAATTCCACGAACGTGGGCGCGAGGTCGATGCTCTCGACCAGCGCGTCGCTGACCGTACCGCGCGTCGCGTCGGCCTGCGGCAACGGGTCGACGACGATCAGCGGAATGCGTACCGACGCGTCGTGGAACAGGTCCTTCTCGCCGAGCCAGTGGTCGCCCAGATAGTCGCCGTGATCGGAGGTGAACACGATCATCGTGTCTTCCATCAGGCCGCGGCCCTCGAGAAATCGCATCAGCACGCCGATCTGGTCGTCGATCTGCGCGATCAGCCCCATGTAGGCGGGAATCACCGCCTCGCGCACCTCGTCGCGCGAGAACGCCTTGCCGACGCGGTGGTTCATGAACTCGCGGAAGATCGGATGCGGGTCGGCGCGCTCCGCCTCCGAGCGCACCGCCGGCACCACGTCCTTCTCGTCGTACATGGCGTGATACGGGGCCGGCACGATGTAGGGCCAGTGCGGCTTGATGTACGACAGGTGCAGGCACCACGGCGCGTCGCCGGCGTCCTCGATGAAGCGCATCGCGCGCCGGGTCATGTACGGCGTCTCCGAGTGCTCCTCGCGCACCCGCGCGGGGCGGCGCGAGTGCTTCAGCAGCCAGCCCGACAGCAGGTTGCCGTCGTCGTCCTCGCCGGCGTTCGCCCAGTCGTCCCACGGGGCGTCTCCGGCATACCCCAGTTCATTCAGATAGCGCTCGTAGCGCGGCGCCCTCGGGTCGTACTTTCCGTCCGGGCCCGACCCGTGGAGCCCGTCGTCTCGCTCGTAGGGCTCGAACCCGCACTCCGCCACACGCACGCCGATCACCGACTGCGGATCGATGCCCAGCCGTGCCATCCCGTCGACGTCGGCCTTCATGTGCGTCTTGCCGACCAGCGCGGTGCGCACGCCCAGCGGACGAAGATGGTCGCCCAGCGTCATCTCTCCCGCTTTCAGCGGGAAATTGTTCCAGGCCGCGCCGTGCGACTGCACGTAGCGCCCGGTGTAGAAACTCATGCGCGACGAACCGCAGATCGGCGACTGACAGTAGGCGCGCGCAAAGCGCACGCCGCGCGCCGCCAGCGCGTCGATGTTGGGCGTGCGCAGCGTCGGGTGGCCCGCGCAGGACAGGTAGTCCCAGCGCAGCTGGTCGCACATGATGAAAAGGATGTTGCGCGCTCGCTGCGCCATTGCACGGGCTCCTGGATCGTCCGTATGCGACGCGTCTCGGCCGGGCCTGCACGTCGCCGCGGCGCCTTCGCCGCGGCCGGCTTCTCGCCTGGGCCTGCCGCCTGTATCCGCTGCCGCTGTGCCTGCTACCTGTCCCTACTGTTTGATGCCGGACGCCTTGACCACCGGCTCCCACTTGGCGCGATACGCGTCGAGCATCTTCGCGGTCTGCGCGGGCGAACTCGCCACCGGCGTCATGTTGCCCGCGCGGAACTTCGCCTGCAGTTCGGGGGACTTCATCGTCTCCTCGA
>JAHEDO010000027.1 GCA_024641185.1 Burkholderiaceae bacterium
TGCTGCAGTTCCGGCTGCAGAAGATCATGGACGAGTACGTCGCGGGCGTGGCCACGTACTACACGACCAACGATCGCATGCTCAAGGTCGCCGAGGAAAAGCTCGAGATGCTCAAGGAGGATTCGCTGAAGATGCGCGCGAAGGACCTCCACGAGCTGCTGCGCGCGTGGGAGAACTACCACCGGATCATCACCGCCGAAGCGCACATGAAGCACATCCAGTTCCGCGAAGAGTCCCGTTATCCGGGCTTCTACTACCGGACCGACAAGAACTTCGTCGACGAGGAAAACTGGAAGTGTTTCGTGAACTCGGTCTACGACAAGAAGACCCATCAGTGGACCTGCTTCAAGCGCAAGCACGTGGATCTGGTCGACAAGTCGAAGCTGTTCAAGGCTGCGCCCGCACCGGCGCAGGCCGCGCCGGCCATGGCGAAGTGACGGCGTCGACCTGAGCAGGGGGCCGCTTCGGCGGCCCCGCCGGGCGGGTGCGCATACAATGGATGCGACCCTGCCGGCATCGATCGGCAGGCCGGGCGCCCGTCTCGAGCGGAGCCCGGCTTTTTTTTGGCCGCCAGCGAGTCCAGTGCAATGAGCAAACCCGATCCGCAGCAAGTCCCGTTCCCCGAAAGCCCGGTAATGCCGGAGATGCTGCGCGGTTCGCACACTATCCAGTTCCGATGCCACCGCGGCATCGGCTGCTGGAACGCATGCTGCAGCAACATCGACATTTCGCTGACCCCGGTGGACATCGTTCGCCTCAAACACAGGCTCGACATCACCTCGACCGAGTTCCTGGACCGCTACACCGTCCCCTACGAAATGGAGAAGGACGGCATCGCCGGCGTCAAACTGCGGCCGGTCGAGGGCGGTACCGCCTGCCGATTCATGACCGCGGAGGGCTGCAGCGTCTACGAAGACCGGCCGACCGCGTGCCGCTACTACCCCGTGGCGCTGCTGTCGATGCGGCGCCAGGACGAATACGTTGACCGGGATTCGTACGCGCTGGTCAAGGAGGCGCACTGTCTCGGGCACCAGGAGCCGCGCACGCTCTCGATCGACGAATACCGCGCCGAACAGGGGTTGAAAGAGTACGACGAACTGGCGCGTGGCTGGCGCCAGCTGATCCTGAAAAAGAAGTCGTCGGGCCCGACGATTGGCAAGCCGTCCAAGCGCAGCCTGCAGCTGTTCTTCCTGGCGTGCTACGACATCGACCGGTTCCGCGAGTTCGTCGCGAGCGACGGCTTTTCGCAGCTCTTCGACATTCCGGCGCAGGAGATGCACGACATCCTGCTCGACGACGACACGCTGATGCAGTTCGGCTTTCGCTTCCTGCGCCAGACGCTGTTCGGCGAGATGACGATCCCGATGCACACCGACGCCGCCGACCGGCGCGCCGGGCGGCTCAAGGAGAAGGCTGCGCGCCTGGAGCGCGAGGCGGCCGAGCGCGCGGCGCGCGACGAAGGCCTGATGGACAGCGGCTGGGACGGATAGGACCCGGAGCGGCCGGAGCGGCCGGCGCGCACCGGAGCCGCGCCGCGCGCGAAGACACGCGGCGCAAGCCGCTGCGGTACCGCCGGGCCCTTACTTCTTCATCAGCCCCCGGCGCAGTTCCTTGCCCACGGTCAGCATGAAACGCAGCGTCTCCTGCGTTTCCGGGTCCCGGAGCATCTGCCAGAGCCCCGAGATCCCGCCCGTCGCGGGCGGCGCCTGGCGGTTGACCTCGACGGCCCGGTCGATCGACGCCAACACGTCCTGCACGAAGCTCAGCCTTTCTTCGAGCTTCGGCACGGTGCTGGCAAGTCGCTCGAGCGCGCCGCTGCCCTCCAGGTGCTCGAGCATCGCGATCACCCGGTCGGCACCGCCCCGATTGAAGCGGTCGAGCAGCGACAGGCCGGTGCCCACGGTCTCGGTCAACCGTCCGATCATTTCGTCGGTCAGCGCGTCCTCGGCGGAGCCATAGACGCGGGCCAGCTTGACCAGGCGATTGAGGTCGCCGTTGTTGACCATCTCGGCGATCGCCGGGATCGCGCGATCGAGGCCCGCGCGATTGACCTGGTCGAGCAACGAAAGCCCCTCGCCGATCGCCTCGCTCAGCCGCCCGATCATCTCGTCGCTGAGCGAATCCTGCGCCGAGCTGTACACCCTGGCCAATTGCCCGAGCCGGTCCAGGTCACCGTTGTGCACCATCTGCGCGAGCGCCGGGATCGCCTTGCCGAGCCCCGAGCGCGTGACCTGATCCATCAGCTCGACCGCGTCGCCCGCCGACGACGACAGCCGCGAGATCATCTCGTCGGTGAGCGCGTCACGCGCCGCCTCGACGACCCGCTCGACCTCGAGTTCCACCGCCTGAGGCCCTTCGGATTGCGCATTCATGTCGGCCTCCTCAGAGCAGGCCCCTGGCGGACACCCAGTAGAGCTTGTTGTAGGCCATCTTGAACCAGTGCACCGCCTTGGTCGGCGGCTTCGGGTCAGGCGGGTTCTGGTAGTCGAACATCGCGTAGGTCGCGCGGTCCTTGCCGGCCTCGATGAAGCAGAACACCTTGCCGTCGTAGTCGCGCACCGGCGCCCCCAGCTTGACCATGGCGGCGATGTTCTCGCCCAGCGCCTCGGCCTCGAAGTGGGCGGTCGAACCCGCCTTGCTGATCGGCAGATTGGTGGTGTCGCCGAGCGCGAAGACGTTGGCCCGGCCTTCCATGTTCAGCTGGTGACGATGGGTCGGGATCCAGCCGCCCGCACCCATGTTGTTCTTCTCGAGCACCTCCATGCCGCGGTGCGCCGGAATCGTGATCAGCAGATCGTACGGCGTCTCGGTCCCTTCTTCGCTGCGCACGACCTTGGCGTCGCCGTCGACTTCCTTCATGTTGAAGAGGGTCTCGTACGTGATGCCCAGCCGTTCGAACTCGGGAGCGGCCCACTTCGCGACGTTCTCCAGGCTGTGCACACGCCCGATCGGGTAGGTGTAGTGCAGCTGCACCTTGTCGCGGATGCCGCGATCCTTGAAGTAGTCGTGCAGCATGAAGGTGATCTCGAGCGGCGCCATCGGGCACTTGTGCGGCACGCCGACAGTGATGACCACGCGCCCGCCTTCGAAGCTTCGAAGCCGCCGGAACATCTTGACCGCGGTCTCCTCCGTATAGAACTGTTCCGCGTTCTCGGCCAGCCCCGGAATCAGCTCGGGCACCGGGCGCGAGCCCGTGGCGATCACCAGGAGGTCGTAGTCGTGGGTCTTCCCGCCCTTGGTCTTCACCTTGTTCTCGTCGAGCAGGAACTGCTCGGCCGGGTCGACGAAGAACTGGATGCCGGGTTCCAGCAGGCTGGCCTGGTCGCGATAGAGCTCGTCCGGGGTGACCCGGCCGAAGGCGAGGTACAGCAGCGCAGGCTGGTACATGTGCTTGTCGGACGCCGACAGCATCGTCAGTCGCACCTTGCCGGACTTCAGCTCGGGCCCGAGCCTGCGCGCGAGATTGTTCGCGAGGATGGTTCCGCCCATCCCTCCACCGATGATCAGAATCTTCATCACGCCTCCAATGGTTGTGGGCGGCCGCAGGTTCCTACTTCACCTTCCTGACCGCGATGTGCCAAACGTCGCCTTCCTCCCGGACTTCGAGCATCTCATGGCCGACCTTACGAATCCACTCCGGGATGTCGTTGACCGATCCCTTGTCGTTGGACAGGACCTCCAGCTCGTCTCCGACCTGAGCCAGTTTCATCCCGCCGATCAGTTCCATCAGTGGCCCCGGGCAGAAGCTGCCGCGGGCATCGATCACTTTTCGCTCAGCCATTGTGCACCCCCTGGTTTGCGCGCGCACTCATCAAAACGACCAGACCTGCGCGTCCTGCGCCATGCTCAGGAACTTCGTGAGTCCCATCGGCTCGCCGAGCCACGGCTCGAGCGCGTCCTCGGCGAGACCCATCACGTCGAGCGCCATCGAGCAAGGGTAGATCTTCGCGTCGCCGAGTTCAACGGCCTGCTCGAACAGACTCTTGAAAGGCGGGACATTCTTGACCGCCATCAATTCGCCGAAGGATCCCTCCGCCGGCGCCGCGATGTCGGCGCCCTTGGCGAAGTACTGCAGGGAGTTCATCGAAAGGAACACGTTCACTTCGTTGCCGCTTACCGCGCCCACCGACGCGAGCATGGCCGCCATTTGCAGGCGCTCATGCGATCCCGACACGACGATGATGCAGATACTTGGGGTACTCATCGATTCACCCTTCCGGTTGACAGACAACCCGCGCGGCGCCGGCGCGGATATCGAGCCTGTTGGCGCCGGGGCGGGCGTTTCTACAGCGGCCCGGCCAATCCGTTATTTGGCAGGCTTCGCGCAGATCTCCTCGAGCCTGGGCGCGCGAATCAGCTGCCCGTCGAGCCCCGCTTCCTTCGCGCTGCCCCCGTATGCGATCGTGAGCAGCTGCGAGTAGTACAGGACCGGCATGTTCAGCTTCGTGCCCTGCTTGCGGTTGATCTCGGACTGGTAGACCTCGACGTTGGCCTGGCACAGCGGGCAGGGCGTGACGATCATTTCGGCGCCGTGGTCGTAGGCGGACTCGACGATGTCGCGAATCTGCTTCTGGCTCTTTTCGGGCTCGGAGAACGCGAGCCCGCCACCGCAGCAAGTGACCTTCTGGTCGTAGGCGCCGATCGCCTCGCCGCCCGCGACCTCGACCATCTTGTCCAGGTACACCGGGTTCTCGAAGGATTCGCCGTCGATGCCGAACGGCCGGTTGGTCTGGCAGCCGACGTAGCCGGCGAACTTCACGCCTTCGAGCGACTTGACCATCGGGCGCGCGAGTTGCTCGTAGCCGAAATCCTCGATCAGCACCTCGACCATGTGCTTGACCTCGACCTCGCCCTTGTAGTGCAGTCCGGCGGCAGCCAGCGCCTCGTTGGTCTCGCGCATCAGCTCCGAGCTGGCGTCCAGGCGGTCCTTGGTCTCGCGGGCGCTGAGCCAGCACGCGGCGCAGGTCGCGACGATCGGCTGACCCGCGAGGTGTGTCTCGGCCTGCGCGAAGTTGCGCGCGTTGATCGCCAGCCGCGGCAATTCGCCTCCCTCGCAGTATCCGACCGACGCGCTGCAGCAGTTCCAGTCGGGGATCTCGGTCAGCTCGATCTCGAGCGTCTTGCACATCGACTGCACCGACGTCAGGTAGTTCGCCGCCGAGGCCTTGAGCTGCGACGAGCAGCCCGGATAGAACGCGTATTGTTTCTTTGCCATTGCCCTTCCTCCTGGGTGCGCTCACTGGCGCACCGCGCAAGCCTCAGCCGCGGCTGAAGCCCTTTTTTCGGTCCTCGATCTCGCTCGCCTTCGCGATGATCGCGTGGAAACCCTTCAGGTCCTTGAGCTTGTGCCCGCCCACGATCTCCATCGGGTTCAAGCGCTTGGCCTTGAGCAGGCCCAGGCCGATCCCCTGCATCGTCATCGCGGTCTTGATGCCGGAGACGAACCCGTCCTTGAAATAGACGGCCAGCGTGAGCTTGAGTTCGTTGATCCGACCCGTGCGCGCGAGGTTGTGCCAGAACATCGTCGCGAACTCGCGCGTGGGCTGGTTCTTCGGCGCCAGGCCCAGCCGGTGCGCGTAGTTGGCCAGCCCGTGCATGATGTGCGTGATCGGCAGCTTGCGCGGGCAGCGCACCATGCAGTTGTAGCAGGAGGTGCACATGAACATCGAGTCCGATGTGAGCACTTCTTCGCGCTTGCCGGCCCTGATCATCATGAAGATCTTCTGGGGCGAGTGCTCCCAGTGGGGGCCGAAGGGGCACGAGCCCGCGCACACGCCGCACTGCATGCACATCTTCACCCAGTGGCCTTCCTCGACCCTGTCCTCGACTTCCTTGAGGAAATCGTTGCGATAGCGGGCGACGGCTGCGGTGTTGGCGTCGGCGCCGGCATTCACGGTGCTTGCGTCGGTGCCCATCACGCGAAGCCTTTCATCGGCGACATGCCGATCTCGTTGATCTGCGCGGCGTAGTCGTTGATCAGCTTGGCCACGCGCTGGCTGTCGGTGATCGCGACCTCGTAGGTGGCGACACGCTCGGTCTCCAGCCCGAGCGTCTTCAGGGTGTCGTCGATCTTGCTCATCCTGTAGTGCGCGAGCTCGGAACCCTTGACGAAGTGGCACTGGTAATCGTCGCCATGCTTGCAGCCCATCATCATCACCCCGTCGTAGCCGGAGTTCAGCGCGTCGGTGATCCAGATGGTGTTCACCGAACCCAGGCAGCGCACCGGGATCACCCGGACGAAGGCCGAGTAGACGGTGCGGGACATGCCGGCCATGTCGAGCGCCGGGTAGGCGTCGTTCTCGCAGGCGAGCAGCAGGATCCGCGGCCTCTCGGAGAACTCGTCCGGCATGTCGACAGCCTTGAGCTGGTTGCCCACCGTGTCGACCGAGTAGTTCTCGAACGAGATCACGCGCACCGGGCAGGCGCCCATGCAGGTGCCGCAGCGCCGGCAGCGCGACTCGTTGAACACCGGGAAGCGCTTCTCGTCCTCGTCGATCGCGCCGAACGGGCACTCGACGGTGCAGCGCTTGCACTGCGTGCACCCCTCGAGCCGCACGATCGGATACGACAGGTCGCCCGAGCGCGGGTGCGCGGCACGGCCCATCTCGGCGTTCTCCACCGCCTGGATCGCCTTGAGCGCCGCGCCGGTCGCGTCGTCGGTGGCCTGCGCGATGTCCATCGGCCGGC
The DNA here is from genome assembly GCA_024641185.1 of Burkholderiaceae bacterium. GTDB lineage: Bacteria > Pseudomonadota > Gammaproteobacteria > Burkholderiales > Burkholderiaceae_E > Quisquiliibacterium. The sequence goes on from JAHEDO010000027.1 coordinate 6,688, forward strand.
GCACCGGGCCCGCCGCGTAGATGCCCGTGCGCCGGGTCTCGTACGGAAAACAGATGAAGTGCGAGTCGGTGAACCCGTGCCGCAGCTGCGGCATGTCCTTGCCCTGACGGTAGTTCAGGTTGAGGATCGAGATCTGCTGTTCCTTGGCCGGATCCTCGTCGGGAAGGTCGATGTCGACCCCCGAGTTGGGCACCTGTCCGGTCGCGAGCACCACCAGATCGGCGTCGATGGTCGCGTCCTCGTCGAGAATCAGGTCGCGAACCTGCACCTTGCAGCCCGACTGGCCGGCATCGACCTTGGAGACTCTTCCCTTGGTGAAGAGCACGCCCTTGTCCTGGGCGCTGCGGTAGAAGTCCTCGCCCATGCCGGGAACGCGCAGGTCGCTGTAGACGACCACCGTGTCGACATCGGGGTTCGCGTCCTTGAAGTACATCGCCTGCTTGATGCTGGTCGCGCAGCAGTGGCCCGAGCAGTAGGACAGGTGCGTTCCGGTCGGGTCCCGCTGGCCGGCGCACTGCACGAAGACCACGCTGCCGACCTCGCGCCCGTCGGCCCGCTTGATGGGGCCGCCGTCGGCCGCGCGAGCCAGCGCCTCGAGCCCGGCCTGGTCGACGACGTTCGGGCCGCCCCCGCCGAGCTCGGGCAGCTTCTTGATGTCGTAGGTCGAGAAACCGGAGGCCTGGATGATCGCGCCGACCGTTTCCTCGGTCACTGCACCGCTCTCGCGCGCGATCTTCGCCGTGAACCGACCGGGCGACCCGGAAGTCTCGGCCAGCGTCGAGCTCGTGTGCACCCGGATCAACGGATGTTCCTGAACCTTCGCGATCAGCTCCGGCATGCCCGTGGGCTGCGGTTGCGCGTACGGCGCATGGTCCGGCACGCGCCGGTGCAGCTTCGCGGCCCAGCCCCCGAGCTCGGCCTCCTTCTCCACGACGATCGCCTCATAGCCGGTTTCGGCGGCTTCCAGGGCGGCGGTCAGCCCGGAAACACCGCCACCTACGACGAGGATGCGCTTGTTGCTCGCGCGATCGGGGTTGCCGGCGGGCACCTTCATCTTCTTGACTTCGGCGCAGCCCATGCGCACGTAGTCGTCGGCCATCTCCTGGCGCACCTCGTCGTGCTCGGCGCCCTGCGCGACGACCCAGATCACGCCCTCGCGAAGGTTCGCCCGCGACATGGCGACCTCGGGAAAGCGGAAAGCCTCGGACTTGGACCTGCGCGAGCAGGCCGCGATCATCACGTGGGTCACGCCTTCCGCGGCGATGTCGTCCCGGATCATCTGCACGCCCTCGGCGCCGCACAGCAGGTCGTGACGACGCACCACCTGCATCTTTCCTTCTTTCTGCGCGATCTTCTGCAACTGGTCGACGTCGAGCGTCTCGCCGATGCCGCAGCCGGCGCAGATATAGCCTGCGAACTTGTTGTCTGCCACCCTATGCCTCCACCGTGGCGTTGCGACGCACCACCTGGATCGCGCGCAACGCGGCCCCGGTCGCACTCTGTACCGACCGATTGACGTCGAGCGGGCTCGCGGCCGCGCCCGCGCCCATCAATCCGCCGTCGCCCGACCCTTCGATGAAGCCGGAGGAATCGACGACCACGTCATCGGGCAGGTCGACACCCAACGCCTCGGGTTCCATCCCCACCGCGAGCACGACCAGGTCGTGCTCGGTCTCGTAACGGTGGTAGCCCTCGGTGTCGACTCCGTGCAGCACGGGGTTGCCGGTCTCGTCGTTCTGCGCGATCGCAGCCACCTTCGACTTGACGAACGCGACCGTCTGGTCGTTCTGGACCATCTGATAGAAATCTTCGAAGCGGTCGATCGCGCGAATGTCGATGTAGTAGACGGTCGAGCGCGCGTCGTCGCCGAAGGCTTCACGCACGTACTGCGTCTGCTTCAGCGAGGCCATGCAGCAGATCCGCGAGCAGTGGCGCAGGTGATTCTCGTCGCGCGAGCCCGCGCACTGGATGAACGCGACGTTCTTCGCCTCTTTGCCGTCCGAGGGGCGCAGCAGCCTGCCGCCGGTCGGGCCGGCAGGGTCCGCGAGCCGCTCGAATTCGACGCTGGTGATCACGTTCGGAAACCGGCCGTAGCCGTAGGGCTGGATCCTCGCGGCGTCGTACGGCTTCCAGCCGGTCGCCCAGACCACCGCGCCGACGCTCAATTCGACCGTCTCCTCCTGCATCTCGAGGTCGATCGCTCCCGCCTTGCACGCGGCTTTGGCGGCGTCGGCCTCGGGCGTGCCGACGATCGAGGGGTCGATGACGTAGCGCTGCGGATAGGCCATCGCGCTGGGAAGATAGGCCGCCTTCACCTTGCCCAGGCCGTAGTTGTGCGGGTCTGGCACTTCGGTGGCGACCGCCTGCGCGCAGTCGCCGCACGCGGTGCAGCGCTCGTTCACGTAGCGCGGGCGCATCTTCAGCGCGACCTCGTAGGCGCCGCGCCGGCCGGACACGCGAACGACCTCGGCCATCGTGATGACGCGCACCCTGGGATTGCCCTTGAGCCTGCGCAGGTTGATCTCCAGTCCGCAGGTCGGATGGCACATCTTCGGAAAGTAGCGATAGAGCCGCGACGTGCGCCCGCCCAGCGTGGGTCCGCGCTCGACCAGGACCACCTCGTGGCCGCACTCGGCCGCCTCCAGCGCGGCGGTCATGCCGCTGATGCCGCCGCCGACCACGAGGATCGTCTGGCCAGTCGCGATGGGTTCCGTCATGAAGTCTCCGCGTTGTTTTTCGAGGCCGCGCCGACGACGGCCGGCACAACGGATCGCCCGATCGACGCGAGCGCCGCTGTCAAAGACAATCAGACCGGAAAACCGCCTTGCGGGCTACCCCCCGGATGGGTAAGTCGAACGAGGCTTCGTTTCGGTCTCGAACGGAGGTTTGTTTCGGTCGAGCGCCCGCCTCGGGCGAACTCCCGCCTCAGGCGAGCACACGGACCTCGAAGGCGAGTTCGGCGAGATCGGCGAGGATCCACGTCGGCGGCGCACCCAGCCCGGCCACCGAGCCGGGGTTCACCAGCCAGCTGCCTCCGCCCTTGACGGTTCCCAGCCGATCCACCGATGCCCGGTGCGAGTGGCCGCAGCAGACGATGTCGTAGTCTCCGGTGCATGCCATGCCCCGCCCGTAGTGCGGGTAGTGGGTGGCGAAGATCTTTCGTTGCCCGAGCTGAAGGTCGACGTCGGCCCCGTGGTAGGTCAGCAGACCCTGCGAGTCGGCGCACATTCGGTTCAGCGCCACCGCGTCGCCCAGGTTGTTGCCGTGCACAAAATGAACCGGCAGGCCGATGCCGATCAGGGGCTTGAGCGTGTTGGCGCCGATCAGGTCGCCGCAGTGGATGACTAGCTCGGCGCCCTCGGCCCTGGCGGCCGACACCGCCGCTTCGAGCATCGGCGCGCGGTCATGGCTGTCGGAGACGATGCAGATCTTCATCGCGCGCTGCGGCCGGTCGCGCCCGGGATCAGGAGCCGGCGCGGTCGAAGCGGGTACCGGGTGCGATCCCGAATACCTGATCGATCCCGAGTTCGCGGATCAGCGCGTCCACTGCCTGCTGGCCGTGTTCGCGCGCGACCTCGGCGAGGATCAGCCGCGTGCCGTGGCGGTTGTAGCCGCCACCGAACGAGACCTGCGTGCGCAGCAGTTCGCGCGCCTTGTCCAGGGTCACAGGATCGAGGGCCCGTGATAGTCGTCGTCGCTCTGGCCCATGGCGCTGGCCTTCGCCGACTCCTCGGCGCTCGCGCGCTCGTGATCCGACTGAACGCGCAACAGCGTCAGCACGCAGTCGGACAGATCGTCGTACTCTTCGCGGCCGGTGCCGTAGTGATCGGCGTCGGTGTAGAAGAACTGGCAGCGATACCGGCTCTCGGCGACCTTGAACACCACGAAGTGCGCGCCGCGCGCGGTCCAGTAGAGCGTGGGACACAGAGACAGCTCGTCGCTGCCGGGGTCGAGGCGCAACTCGCTGTCGGCCACCTCAACCGGGACCGGCTCGCCGTAGCGTTGCTCGACGAGGCGCTCGACCATGCCGAGCTCGAAATCGGTGAAGTCGGCAACCTGGAAATGCATCGGGGCACCTCGGGATCGATTCGATGATAGATTCGTCAGACGCGCGGGCAACCATTCTACCGCCGCCCTCGCTCACCCTCGCACGCTCCCGGACTGCCCGGCTAGGCGTCGGGGGCACGCGGCGCGGTTGCGGCTCCGTCCGCTGGCGCGCGCTGGAATGAATGTAGCGTCGACGACGAGCCCTGGCCAAGATGTCTCAGGCACTGACACTTTCACGCGCGGCGCAGCTGGTCGGCGTATCGCGCGCGGCGCTGCAGCGCATGGTGCGCAGCGGCGAGCTCGCGTCGAGCGACGGCCTGGTCCGGACCGACGAACTGCTTCGGGCATTCCCGCAGACGCGAATCGAGGATTCCGGCCTGTTCGAGAAGGTCACCCGGATCCGCGAGGAGTCGTTCGGGCGTCGCGTGCGCGAGCGCCTGCTGCCGTCCGCAGAGATCCTTTCACAGCGCCTGTTCGCGCAGAGCCAGGAGCTGACCGAAGTGCGCCGGCACCTGCAGGACTACCACAGGCTGGTCACCCAGGCGATCGAGAGGCTCTGTGCAACCCCCGCCGACACGGCACTCGTCGGCGAGACCCGTGACCTGCTCGAACGCGGGCTCGCCCGCGTGCTGGGCAGCGAACCCGACAACCCCCTGGATGCCATGACAGAAATGCTCAACGTCGTGTGCGCGAACGTCGTCGTCCGTCCGAGCGGAAACGAGTTCCTCGTCGAAGGTAACGACACCGTGCTGCAGGCCGCTCTGAAGGCCGGGCTGGGCTTCAACTACGGATGCGGCGGCGGCAATTGCGGTCTGTGCAAGGCGCGCCTGATCTCGGGCGAGGTCCGCCAGATACTGCACTCCGACTACCGGCTCTCGGCGGCCGAGCAGCAACAGGGTCACGTTCTGTTGTGCACGCACACCGCGCTCAGCGATCTGGTCATCGAAACCCTCGAGGCCAGCGGCCCGTCGGACATTCCCGAACAGGACCTGGTGGCGAAGATCAGGGCGATCCAGCCGCTGGGCGAGGACACGATGCTGCTCCACCTGCAGGCACCGCGCAGCGCACGGCTGCGTTTTCTGGCCGGGCAGGGCGCGACGCTGGCCGTCCCCGGCACCGGCGCGGACACAGGGGATCTGCAGGCGACCTACCCGATCGCGAGCTGCCCGTGCGACGACCGCAATCTGCTGTTCCACGTCGCGCGCGACCCCGGCGATCCGTTCGCGACGCAATTGTTCGCCGGCGCATTGCGCAGCGGCGATCCGGTCGGCGTGCACGGACCGAGCGGCGATTTCGTGCTCGGCGCACCCGAAGGGCTTCACCTCGCGTTTCTTGCCTGCGATACCGGGTTCGGCCCGATCAAGAGCCTGATCGAGCACGCGATCGCCGCCGAGAGCGTCGAAAGCTTCTCGCTGTACTGGCTTGCGACGCGACCAGACGGCCACTACCTGGCGAACCAGTGCGACGCATGGGCGCACGCGTTCGACGAGTTCAGCTATATCGCACTGTCGGACGAGGACGCGGCCGGCGGGGCGCTGCGACTGGCGCAGCGAGCCGCGCAGGACAACGACCTCGCCGCGAGCATGTTCTTCATTGCGGGGCCCGCCGCGTTCGTCGACACTGCGGCACGCGGCCTGCGCGAGGCGGGCGTTCAAGAGGACCGGCTGCGCGCGGCCCAGGCCTGAGCGTTCCCCGCGGCTGTCCGTCGCCCCGACGGCGGCCGCGAGACGCGACGGTTCGGCGCGTGCCGACGGAATTTCACATCACACAACGGATCGATACGATGAGCGACGCGCTGAATTTTCTCGTCAAGACCCGCCCCGAGGCACTGGGTCACTACCTCAAGTTCATGAAGGACGCGGGCAAGCACCTCGACCCGAAGACCCGCAACCTGATCTCGGTGATCACCAAGGTGCATTCGCAGACGGAGCGCGGGCTCAAGCAGTACCTGTCGCGTGCGCTGCGCGAAGGCGCCACGCCGGTGGAGGTGATCGACGCGCTGCTGATGGCCTTCCCGGCGCTCGGCCTGGCGAAGATCGTCTGGGCGGTGGACGTGATCCTGTCGATGAACCTGCCCGGCTTCGACCCGGACGCGATGGGGGTCGAAGGCCGCTGGCACGATCTGATCGCGATGGCTGACGTTCCGGCAACCGGCGCCGTGCGGATCGAGCGCGACGGCCGTGGCGTGTTCGTCGCGCGCGGCGACGCCGGCGTGCAGGTCTACGACAGCCGCTGCCCGCACCAGAGCACCGACATCCCTCAACTCGCGATCGACGGCGGGACCCTCACCTGCCCGAAGCACGGCTGGGCGTTCGACGTCTCTACAGGGCGCTGCGTGAAGAACGGCACCGAGCCGCTGAAACGGTACGAGTCCAAGCTCGATGACGGCCGCGTGCTGGCCTACTGGTAGAACCCCCAACGGAGTTCCCGATGCCCTATTTCGTGTTCCGAATGGCAGGCGCGCTGGGCCTGCCCGAGCGCCTGGCGGAAGCACCTAGCTACCGCGAGGCGAAGGCGCTGATGACGGACTTGCGCGCGCGTTCCAGCGACGACCCGTCGCTGATCCGGATGGTGTTCGCCGCCAACGAGATCGAGGCGGCCGACCTCCTGACGCAGCCGCGCACGCCCGATCCGTCCATGGACGGGGCGGACGACTGAATCGCCGTGTCGCGCGTCAAGGACTAGAGGGCCGCGTTCCCGCCCTGCGCGAGCCGCGGCACGAGCGGCCCGCGACAGGCTCGCACCGCCGCCCCGCCCCCAGAGATGCCCCCACCCGACGAAGACGCCTTCCGAAGGCTCAGTGACGAAGCGAGGGAGCACGGCTGCGCTTTCGAGCGCGCGCTGCTCTCGCGCTGCGCGCAGTGTTCGCTCGCCCGGTCCATGCTGCTCGCCGAACGCGAGTTGATCGGGTGCGAATCGGCGAGCGCCAGCGAGCGCTGCCGAGGGTACCGCGCGGAACTGCGCGAGAAGGCGCTGTTCGCGCTGCGCATCGACGCCGCCGGCCCCTGGCCCTTCGGCAAGGAGATCCGTCTTCAGTGCGGCGGCCTGCAGGGACTGCGTCGCGCGCTCGATGACGGAGACGCGGACGACGGCGAGACCACGGCCCGGGTCGAAGACGTCGACGCGCTGATGCGCGAGGCGCTCGAGCGCTACGGCGCGCTCGACGCGCTGCCCTACTCCAGGGTCATGCGTTCGGTGATTCGCTACGAGCCACGCCGGCGAGTTCGCCGCTGAGCGCCTCGACACCGGCGCTCGCGTCGGTTCGCCACACGGCGAGCATGCGGCGCGCCTGCGCCAGCCAGTGCTCGGATCCCGCCTCGAGCGCGTCCGACAGCGCCTGCGGCTCGCCGGCCCGCCAGCGCGCGTAGGCACCGGGCAGCGCGGGCGCCAGCAGCCTGCGCATGCCCTCGAAGTTGGCGAACCAGAAGTGGATCGAACCGGCCGCACCGCGTTCGAGCAGCGCGGGCAGCGTGAGCAGGCAGTCGGCGAGCAGATCGCGGATCGCGCGCGCCACGATCTCGGCGCGCGGAGTGTCGAGCGACACCAGCATTTCCTCCCACTGCGGGCCGAGCAGACCGGCCGCGCGGCGCTCGCCGAGCTCGTGCAGGATCAGCGTCTCGGTCTCGATGTCGGCGATCCGGTCGAGCGCGATCTGGGGATCACCGTCGCCGAGTTGCCATGCGTCGAGCGCGGCGCCCAGCGCCTCGGCCGCCGGCCGCTGGCGCGAAAATTCGATGCGCGTGCCCAGCCAGCGGCGCAATACGTCGCGGCGCACCAGCACCTGGTCGCCACGGCTCACCGCCATCGGCGGGTTCATGCCGCGCGCGTGCTCGCGACCCGTCACCAGGATGATTGCCCCCTCGCGCGCGTGCGACGCAAGGCGCTCGGCGAGCAGGAACTCGGGCCTGCGGAAGCGGCCGAGACCCGCCGCGTAGACGAGCCCGCTCGGCGCCAGGCGCGCATTGGCCGCGCCTTCGTCGAAGGCATCGACGCCATCGGCGATCGGCAGCGGCGCGAACGACGACTCGGACGTGTCGGCGAGCGACTCCCAGTGTGCTTCACGCGACGCGATCCAGCGGCCGACTTCACCCCGGTCCGGCGGCGCCTGCAGCGGCAGTCCGCGCTCCCAGCGGAAGAACTCGCGCATCTGCAGCAGGTACGTGCACAGCGAAAGGTCCTGCGCGTACGCCGCGTCCGCGAGGTCGCAGTTGCGCTGCACTGCCGCGGTCAGTTCGGCGACGTCGCGGTCGGTCATCCGGAGCCTCTGCTCACACCGCGCAGAGCGTTCCTAGGCGACATAGCGCTTGCTCGCGCGGCGCCGTCCCGGGCGCGATTTCTGAATGATCACCCCGCGCACCGCGCCGAGGTCCGGGATCGGGATTTCCGGATAGACCGGATTCAGCGCACGCAGTCGCCAGCCATCGCCACTGCCGTCACCGTCGCGCACGAGCTGCCTGAAGATCCACTCGTCGTTGCACCAGGCGAGCACGAAGGAGCCGTCGGCCGCGAGGCCGTCCGGCTCGATCACGATGACCTCGCCCTCTTCGAATTCCGGCAGCATCGAGTCGCCGAGCACCATCAGCGCGAACGACTCGCCTGACGCGCAGGCATTGCCCGCCTCCGGCGCGGCGAGGTCGTCTTGCGGGCCACGAACTCCGGGCGCGGTGTGCGCACCCTGCTCAGGCGAGGCTCCGGCGACACAGCCGGCCGCCGGGTTGTCGGACAGGTCGACGCGAATCGGCACCACCCGCCGACCGGTCGGGGCGCCCGTGCTCACGTCGGTCCCGCGTCGCCCGCCTGCGGGCTCAGATGTAGAGCTGGATGTCCGCGGAGGCCGCGAAATCGAGGAAGGTCGTGGCGCCGCCGAATTCGATGCCATCGATGAAATCGCTCGGCGCGAAATCGAACAGATCGACGGTCATCTGGCAGGCGATGAACTTGACCTCCGCTTCCAGACACAGCGAACGCAGCTCTTCGAGCGAGGCCACGCCCTTGGCCTTCATCTTGTTCTTCATCATCATCGTCGCCATCGCCTCCATGCCGGGAAGCGCCTGGACGAGTACCGGCATCGGCACCGGCATCGGCATCGCGGGGTTGGCGAGCGGGCTGATCTTGATCCCGCTGAGGTCCTTGCGCAGCAGCGACAGGCCGTAGAACGTGCAGAACACCTGGACCTCGAAACCGAGCGCTGCCGCCGTGGAGGCGAGGATCAGCGGGGGATAGGCCCAGTCGAGCGTGCCCTTGGTGGCGATCAGCGCCATCTTCTTCGGTTCCATCTGCGATCCCCTTCCTGTCGTTCGATGTGAAATGGCCGCGCGCGCTAGGACGCCACGCGTGCCGGTCTACTTCTTCTTGAGCATGAACACGTACGCGCCGCCTTCCTGCACGGAACTGAGCAGCTCGTTGCCGGTCTGCTTGGCGAAGGCCTCCATGTCCTTGATCGAGCCGGAGTCGGTCGACGTGACACGCAGCACCTGCCCGGTGGTCAGATCGTTGAGCGCCTTCTTCGTCTTGATGATCGGCAGCGGGCAGTTCAGGCCGCGCGCATCCAGGTCTTTGTCGAAATTCATCTCATGTTCTCCAAACATTGGTCGTTTCGCGGAGCGTCCCTCCGGACGGATCCGTCCCGATGCACAGCCACCGGAAATCGAACCATACATTAGGCGCGAGCGGCCCGCAGGCGTCCATCCCCGCAACGGGTAGCCCGCTTCGGCAGGTCGCACGAGGCAAGCGAAGACCGGCGCGGGCACGGCGCCCCGTGCCGGGGCAGCCCGCCGCCGAAGCGCTCAGTAGCCCCCCTTGCCGAACGGCTTGGTCAGTCCGGCGACCCTGCAACCCTGCCGTGCTGGCTGGTTGGGAAACAGTTCGTAGAGCCTCGTCTTCCAGTCGGTGCCGGGATGCGCCTGGTCGAAGTCCTTGGCCATGTTGCGGAAGTTCGGCGTTTGACCGTCGTCCCTGAAGCGCTCGCGCAGGTACTCGATCACCAGCCAGTGTTCGTCGGTGAGCTCGATCCCCTCGGCCTGCGCGATCGCGCGGGAGGCTTCCTCGCTGAAGTCCGCCTCGAGAAGAAACCCCTCGTCGTCTGCTTCGACTTCGACGCCATTGATCAGATAGCTCACCTTGCTGCCTCCCTGACTCTCTTTCTGTTCCCGAAATCAGCCGGCGACGGTTCGAAGGCCGTTTCCGCGCCAGTCAACCGGCGATTGGCCGATCAGAACCGCCAGGCGTACGCAGCGCCCAGCGAGTCTTCGTACATGTGCAGGTTCGCCTCGCCACCACCCAGCATCGCCGGCATCGAGTTCGAGCCGTTGATCGTCTTCTTGAACGCGTGCATGTAGGAGATGCTGAACTCTTGCCCCCTCCCGAGCAGCCAGGTGGCGCCGAGCGTGAAGTGGTCCTCGACGACACCGGGCGCATAGATGTTGAAGAATGTCTCGCTCGACGGGATCGGCTGCCGGCCAGTACTGTACCCGCCTCGCAGCGTCAGGTTGCTGTTGAGCTCGTAGGCCGCGCCGAGCTTGAACACCGTCATGTCGCGCCAGCCGAATCCCGGGCCGTTGGTCGAGCCCAACGGATTGCCCGCGAACAGGTTCGACACCGGATTGGCGATCGACGGGATGCCGCTGTACTCGATCGTCTGCACGTCGGCCGCGATCGTCAGCTTCGGCGTCGCCTTCACCGCGATGCCCACGCCGTAGTTTGCCGGGATGTCGAACGCGCCCTGTTCGGCGTACAAGCCCGCGTACTTGTCGAACTTGCTCATCTGGGTCTTCGACTGGTAGGTCGCACCCAGCGTGACCATGTCGCTGACCCGCCCGGTCCATCCCACGCGGACGCCCCAGCCGGTGGACGTGTCGTCGCCGACGCCGGAGAGCTTGGAGGGGTCCGACGAGAGGCCTGCGAAGGGCCCCAGGCCGTCAGCAGAGAAGCGCTGGTACGCGAAGTTCAGCGAAATGCCCAACGAGTGATTCGGCGTGATCTTGTACGCCAGCGTCGGCGCGATGAACAGCTGGCTCAGGTCCACGCCGGCGGGATTCGATCCGCCGATCGCCGCGAACGGCGACGAATTGTAGGTGGTGTTCATCCCGCCGTTGCCGTACACCGAGATCCCGAGCGCCAACTGCGGGTTGATCATCCGGTTGTAGCCGAATTCCGGGATGTAGAAGGTCTTGCTGCCGTCGCCGCTGTAGCTGCCGTTCAGGTTGTACGGCGCCGGGCTCATGTTGCCGACGATGTCGGCGCCGCGGCGGGGCATGAAGATGTCCAGGCCCAGATCGGCGCGATTCCCGACGAAGGCCATGCCTGCCGGGTTGGTCGCGGCGGCCAGTGCGTCCTGCGGCAGTGCGATCCCGACCCCCGCCATACCCTTGGCCTTGATGCCGTAGCCGTGGGAGAAGTATCCGTTCGTGGCGTGTGCAAAGATCGGTGCGAGGCAGCCGGCCACGACGAGCGCGACGCGCCCTGGCTTCGAAATGAACATCGAGATCTCCCTTGACCCAGTTGGTTGTAGTGTGCCGGCACGCCCGGACCCTCCTCCTGCCGCCGGCGTTCGCATGGTCATCTGGCGCGGCCAGGAAGTCGATAGCCCTTTCGATCAGGAGGGTATTACCTGGAAGGAGTACCCCGCCACCGGGCCCCTGGCGTTCAGGCCGACGCCGGCGGAACGACACGTGCGGAACGGGGGCCTGGCGGCACCGGGCGGCACCGGGCGGCACCGGGC
>JAHEDO010000236.1 GCA_024641185.1 Burkholderiaceae bacterium
GAGCGCGTCCAGGGCCTGTGCCTGGCGCGGCAGGTCGGCCAGCGCCAGCGCGCGCGGCCGCTCGCGCGCGAAGCGCAGCGCCATCGCGCGTCCAATGCCGCTGGCCGCGCCGGTGATCACGATCGTTCGGTTCTCGAGTTTCATCGCCTGTGGGTCTCCCTGTTCCGGTCGGGCCCATGCTACCGTGGCCGGCGTGTCGGCGCGCGCGGACCTTGCGTGCGCTGCGGTACAACAACGACAGGAAACCGAATCGACATGCTCGCCACCGATCGACGTGAACGCTTGCGGGCCGTGCTCGCCGGCGACCGCTGCCTGAATCCGGCCTCGGTGTTCGACCCGCTGTCCGCGCGGATTGCGCAGGACCTGGGCTTCGAGCTCGGAATGTTCGCCGGATCGGTCGCGTCGCTGGTCGTGCTCGGCGCGCCGGACATCGCGCTGATCACGCTGACCGAGTTCGCGGAGCAGGCGCGCCGCATCTGCCGCGCGGGCACCGAGCTGCCGCTGCTCGTCGATGCCGACCACGGCTACGGCAACGCGATGGGCGTGATGCGGACCGTCGAGGAGCTCGAGACCGCCGGCGTCGCGGCGCTGACCATCGAGGACACCGCGCTGCCGCAGCCCTTCGGCGCGACGGGCGGCATCCGCCTGATCTCGGTCGACGAGGGTGTCGGCAAGATGAAGGCGGCGCTGCGCGCGCGCGGCGACCCGAACCTGGTGATCGTCGGGCGCACCAGCGCGATCTCGGTGACCGGCGTCGAAGACACCGTCGCGCGGCTGCGCGCCTACGAGGCCTGCGGCGTCGACGCGCTGTTCCTGGTCGGCGTGCGCACGCGCGAGCAGCTCGAGGCGGTCGCCGCTTCCGTGCGGCTGCCGATCGTGCTCGGCGGCGTGCCTCCCGAACTCGCCGACAACGCGTATCTCGCCACGCAGGGGGTGCGGATCTGCCTGCAGGGTCATCAGCCGTTCATGGCAGGGGTCGGCGCGGTTCACGCGAGCCTGAAGGCGCTGCGCGAGGGCGTGCCGCCCGGCAAGCTGACCAATGTTCCGCCGCCGGAGCTGGTGAAGCAGGCGAGCCGGGAGGCGGACTACGCTGCCTGGGCGAAGTCGTTCCTGGGTGGCGGTGGGGCGGGCTGAGAATTGGACGGGGGTCGGCGCTCGACGCGCGACACCTCTTTTCCGGAGATGCCGATGCAGACTGTGGAGATCCGCCCGTTCGAAAACGGCGATTTCGACACCTGGTACCCGCTGTGGCGCGGCTACCAGGCCTTCTACAAGGTGGACATCGCGCGCGAGACCAGCGACGTCACCTGGGCGCGACTGCTCGACTCCGCCGAACCGATGCACGGCGCGTTCGCGCTCGACGCCGCCGGGCGTCCGGTGGGCCTCGTGCACTACATCGAGCACCGCAGCTGCTGGACGACGGGCGACTACTGCTACCTGCAGGACCTGTTCGTCGAGCCCGGGCTGCGCGGCGGGGGGTATGGCCGCGCGCTGATCGAGCACGTGTACGCGTGGGCGCGCGGGGCCGGATGCTCGCGCGTCTGGTGGCTCACGCACGAGAGCAACTCCGACGCGATGCTGCTCTACGACCGGATCGCCGACAAGTCGGGCTTCGTGCAATATCGAAAAGTTCTTTGACGGACCGCAATTGGCTCGACAGCCACCGGCTACCGGCCCGGCTCAGTGAATCGCCGCGTACATGATGCCTTCCTGGGTGGCCTCGTTGCCCGCGAACTCCACCACCACCTTGCCCTGCTTGGCCACGAGGAGCCGGTCAGACAGCGCCATCACCTCGGGCAGGTACGACGAGATCACGACCACCGCCTTGCCCGCGTCGGCCAACCGGTTGATCTCGGCGTGGATCTCGGCGATCGCGCCCACGTCGACGCCGCGGGTCGGCTCGTCGAAGATGATGATGTCCGGGGCCTGAACCATCGACTTGGCGATCACCACCTTCTGTTGATTGCCTCCCGACAGCTCGATCACCTTGACGTCCTTGCCGATCGCGCGCACGTTCAGAAGCTTGCTCCAGCGCTCTCCCTCCTCCCTGGCCTGCGCCCCGGACACGATGCCGAATGCGCGGCCCAGCTTGCCGAGCAGACCCATGTAGATGTTCTGCGCGATCGTCATCGTCTCGAAGAATCCCTCCACCTTGCGGTCTTCGGTGATGTAGGCGATCCCGTCGCGCACCGCCGAGCGCGCGACGCGGTAACGCACCGGTTTGCCGCGCAGCAGCACTTCGCCGCCGTGGAAGAAGTCGCGCTTGATCAGTCCCGCGACGACCTTGAAGGTTTCGGTGCGGCCGGCGCCCACCAGGCCGAACACACCGGTGACCTGGCCGGCGAACACCGACAGCGAGTTGTTCTTCACCATCGCCGCCATGCGCAGGTTGCGCACCGACAGCAGGCACTCGCCGGGCGGCCGCACGGTCGTCTTCGTCTGGCCGTACAGCGTCTGTGAAAGATCGCGCCCGACCATCGCCTGGACGATACGGGCGCGGTCGAAGTTCGCCTTGAGGTCGGTGACGACATGGCGACCGTCCCGCAGCACAGTGATGCGGTCGGCCAGGAACAGCGCCTCTTCCAGGGCATGCGAGATGAAGATGACCGACACGCCGCGCGCCTTCAGGCTCACCACGAGGTCGAAGAAGTACTTCTTCTCCTCCGGCGTCAGACTGGCGGTTGGTTCGTCGAAGATGATGATCCGCGCCTTGTGCAAGACCGCGCGGGCGATCTCCACCATCTGCTTCTTGGCCGCGCCGAGCAGGCTGACCGTGGCGGTGGGGTCGACGTCGAAGTTCAGCGACTGCAGGAATTGCTGCGCGTGGATGTACACGCCGCGCAGCCGGTTGAAGAAGGCTTCCTGCCCGAGGTAGAGGTTCTGCGCGACCGTCATGCTCGGCACCAGGCTGGTTTCCTGGAACACCATCGCGATGCCCTGCCGGAGCGCCTCCAGCGGGGTGTCCAGCGTCACCTCGCGCCCCTCGACCAGCATCTGGCCGGACGACAGGGGCACCACGCCCGCCATCACCTTGGTCAGGGTCGACTTGCCGGCGCCGTTTTCCCCCACCAGTGCATGGATCTCGCCGCGCTCGAGCGCGAAGTCCACCGCCTCGATGGCCGGCACGCCCGCGTACTTCTTGGTCGCCTGGCGAAGCTCGAGCACCACGTCGCTCATCGGGTCTCTCCCAGGCCGACCCGAAGGAGCCGACCGCTGCCTTTGGAAGCGGCGTATAGCGCGCCGTCGTGTTCCGCGACCGCGGTGATGCCGTGGTGCCGGCCGTCGACCTGGCTGTGCATCGAGCGCAGGATGCGGCCGTCGTCGGCGACCTGGAGCACCAGTCCGTAGGAGCGTGGCGGCGCCCAGGGCTTGAGAACGCCCATCTGCTTGACCCCGGCGCCCTGCAGCGGCTCCAGGAAGCTGTGCCCCGACGACAGCGCCGGCGCGATCCAGTAACGGGGATCGATCTCGGCGATCATTCGCTTGCGGTAGGCCGGCTCGCGCAGCACGAACTCCACCAGCTGGGTCCGGCAGACGAAACAGGTCAGCCAGAAGCCGCCGTCGCGGGCCGCGGCCATGCGCGACGCGTACCCCGGCAGTTCGGCCAGCATCGGTCGTGCGGCCCCTTCGCCGAGGCGCAGCACGCGGTGGCGCCAGCTCTCGGCCACCAGAACGCCGCCCGCCGTGGGCAGCACGCCGAACGCATGACCCAGGCCCTGAGCGAGCAATTCGGCCTGGCCGCCGGCGATCTCCCAGCGCGCCACGCGGCCGCTCGCACCCAGTTCCATCAGGTCATGGCACCACTGATCGGGGCCGCGGCGTTGCGAGCCCTCGCTGAACACCAACCGATCGTCGTCCTCGAAGGCCAGTGCATTCACGCAATGCAGCGGCTGGCCCGTCACCTGTTCGAGCTGCGCCACCCGGCTGCCGTCGGCGTCCAGCACCAGCACTCGCTTGCCGCCCAGCGCCACGGCGAGTCGGCCGGAGCGGCTCAGCGCGACGGCGGTGATGTCGGCGTCGAATCGCCGGTCCTCGACCAAGGCGCCGTTCTCCAGGCGGTACAGCACCGGGCCCGCACTGACCCGCAATGTCCGTCCGTCGCTGGCCAGGTCGTCGATGTCCTGGATCGTCGCCACCACGTCGGCCTGGTCGAGCACACGGTTGGGCTTGAGCGCGCCGTCCATCACCGGCACGGCGATCGCGGAGCTGCCCCGCCCGAGCAGCCGGTCCGTCAACGCGCGCAGCGTGTCGAACATCAGGCCTTCCCCCAGCGCCTGTCGTACTGCACGAAGTTCGGGTCGGCGTCGGGCAGCTTGTAGCGGCCGATACGGTTGTTCAGGATCCCCCCCAGATAGAGGTGGCCGCGATGCTCGCGCATCGAGGTGATCATCGGGTGGTTCTCGCCGCCCAGGTCCCACAGCGTCTCCAGCACCTGCCCCGACTCGGTGAACTTCAGCACGCAGCCGGTGTTGATGTTGGGGAACAGCCACTCATCCAACGGAACGCGCATCGCCATGCGCCGGCGAAATCCCGGCATGCGCAGCGCGAGGTCGTAGGCGGGGCAGCGCATGCCGACGAGCGCCAGCCAGTAGTTGCCGTCCGAGGCCAGGTTGATGTTGTCGGGATAACCGGGCAGGTTGTCGACCACCATCTGCACCTGACCGGCCTTGGGACCGTCGAACCAGTAACGCTTGATGCAGCAGCCCCAGGTTTCCGCGAACAGAATCGACTGGCCGTCGCTGGCGATCGCGATGCCGTTGGGGAAGCGCAGGTCGCGCAGCACCGTGCGGGTGGAACGGTCGCGCGGGTCGTAGCAGATGATGCGGCCGTTGCCCCGCGCCTCCAGCCCGTCCACCGGCCACTCGTGCATCTCGTAGCGGGTGGTGGCCTCGCTGAAGAAGATGCGGCCGTCGTCGGCGATGTCCAGGTCGTCGGCCAGCCGCAGGCGGCTGTCGTCGTTGATCGAATGCCAG
>JAHEDO010000237.1 GCA_024641185.1 Burkholderiaceae bacterium
GCGGGCTGGTGAACTTCACCCGCGCGCTGGCCGGCGAGTGGGGCGTGCACGGGATCACGGTGAACGCGCTGGCTCCGGGCTTCTTCCTGTCGAGAATGGCCAAGGGCGTGATCGAGGAGTTTGGCGAGAAGCTCACGGCCAACGTGCCGCTGCAGCGGATCGGCGGCGAGGAAGACCTGAAGGGCGCCGCGCTGCTGTTCTGCTCGGACGCCGGAGCCCACATCACCGGGCAGATCCTCGCGGTGGACGGTGGCGCGAGCGCGGTGGTCTGAGCGTGATGATCCGCCGGCCAGGCCGTTTGCCGGCGAGCAGGCGGGTTTCGTTTCAAACACGGCATCGATCGGGATAGAGCATGCAGACGAACAAGCAGTGGCTGCTGGTCAGCCGACCCAAGGGAGAACCCGGCGTCGAGAACTTCCGGCTGGTCGAGACGCCGGTGCCGGAGGTCGGACACGGCGAAGTGCTGGTGCGCAACCACTACATGTCGCTCGACCCGTACATGCGCGGGCGGATGGACGACAGGAAGACCTACACCGTGCCGCAGGCGCTCGACCAGGTGATGCAGGGCGGCACCGTCGGCGAGGTCGTGGCGTCGAAGAATCCGGGCTTTTCGGTCGGCGAAAAGGTCGTCGGCGCGTTCGGCTGGCAGCTCTTCGGCAAGAATGACGGCACCGGCCTGCGCAAGGTCGACGACGCGAAGGTTCCGCTGTCGGTCTATCTCGGCGCGGTCGGCATGCCGGGGGTGACCGCCTGGTACGGATTGAACGGGATCATCGAACCCAAGGCGGGCGAGACGGTGGTCGTTTCCGCGGCCAGCGGCGCGGTCGGTGCGGTCGTGGGGCAGCTCGCGAAGTTCAAGGGCTGCCGGGTCGTCGGCGTGGCCGGCGGCGCGCAGAAGTGCACGGCGGTGGTCCAGGAGTTCGGCTTCGACGCCTGCGTAGACTACAAGGCCGGCAACCTCGAAGGCGACCTGGCCCGGGCGACGCCGAACGGCATCGACGGCAATTTCGAGAACGTCGGTGGCCCGGTCCTCGATGCGGTGCTGGGCCGGATGAACGCCTTCGGCAGGATCGCCGTCTGCGGCCTGATCGCCAGCTACAGCGGAGCGCCGATTCCGGTCAACCGGTTCCGTTCGGTGCTCGACAACCGCCTGAAGATCCAGGGCTTCATCGTCAGCGAGCATTTCGACGTCTGGCCTGCCGCGCTCGAGGAGCTCGCTACGCTGGTCGCCAGCGGAAAGATGAAATACCGCGAAACGATTGCGCAGGGCATCGAGATGGCGCCCGAGGCGTTCATCGGCCTGTTGAAGGGCCGCAACTTCGGCAAGCAAGTGGTCAAGCTGATCTGAGCGGCGGGCTGATCCGCGCGGAATTCGCCGGGAGGACTGCACGATGTCCGAAGACCACGAGGGTGCGATGCGCGAAGGACAGGGCGCGGCGGTCCAAGAGGGGGAGGAGTTCCGTGTCGACGGACGCAGGGCCCGGCGCCTGCTGTCCGGCGCGCAGCTCGAGCCGTTCACGCGCCTGGACGATCTGCGATCGGCGCTCGCGCCGCTGACGACCTTCGGCCTGATCGCGGCGCTGTTCGTGATCGGGTGGCTGGCCTGGGGCCACTGGTGGGCGGTCGCGCTGGTCGTCGTCGCGATCGCCGCGCAGCAGCATGCGCTATTCGTGCTCGCGCACGAGGCGGCGCACTACCGGATGTTCTCGTCGCGCGGGCTCAACGACCTGGTCGGCCGGCTCGCCGGCATGCTGGGCGGGATCTCGATGTGCACCTACCGGGTCACGCACCGGCTGCACCACAATCACTTGTACGGCAGGCAGGACCCCGACATCGCGCTGAACGGCGGCTATCCGCGCGGCGCCGGCTATCTCGCGAAGAAGCTGCTGATCGACCTCACGGGGTGGACCGCGCCGAAGACCTACGCCTACTTCTTCGGCGCGCCGGCGATCAACAGCGCCACCAGCCAGGCGCAGCGCCCGCTGGACGACACGTCGCCGAGCCTGCGCGCCGCGGCGCGCAGCGATCGCTGGTGGGTCGCCGGATTTCACGTCGCGATGCCCTGCGTCGCGTTCGCGCTGGGCGGCGCCGATGGACTGCTCGGGTACCTGGTGCTGTGGGTCCTGCCGCTCGCCACAGTGCTGCAGGCGATTCTGCGACTGCGTGCGGTCGCCGAGCACGGCGCGCCCGCCGGGTACGACTCGCCGCTGACGGCCGCGCGCACCAACCTGCCCGGCGCGGGGCACTGGGCTGGCTGGCGCGCTTCATGTTCTTTCCGCACCACGTCAACTACCACATCGAGCACCACCTGTATCCGGCGGTGCCGCACTATCGGCTTCGTGCCTTGCATGAGAAGCTGCGCCAGACGCGAGCGCTCGACGACGCGGAAGTCCGTGAGTTCTCCTCGACGATGCGCAGAGTGTTCGCGCCGCGCGCGGACGTTCCGCAGACCCAGTGAAACCGAATCCGACAGACGCAAGTCCAGGATCCACCAGGAGAGACCGATGAATGCACCGAACCAGAGCGTGCGCGAACAGGTGAGCGAACAGGAATGGCAGCTGCGAACCGACCTCGCGGCCTGCTACCGGCTGATCGCGCTGTACGGCTGGGACGACCTGATCTTCACGCACGTGTCGGTCAGGATCCCGGGACCGGAGCATCACTTCCTGATCAATCCCTACGGGCTGCTGTTCGACGAGATCACCGCGTCGTCGCTGGTCAAGGTCGACATGGAATGCCGGCCGCTGTTGCCCACGCCGCATCCGGTGAATCCGGCCGGTTTCGTGATTCACAGCACGATTCACGCGGCGCGCGAGGACGTCGTGTGCGTGCTGCACACCCACACGACGGCCGGGGTCGGGGTTTCGGCTCAAAGAGACGGCCTGCTGCCGATCTCGCAGCAGGCCAGCATCGTGCTTACATCGCTCGGCTATCACGACTACGAAGGCATCGCCGTGAACGACGACGAGCGCCCGCGACTGGCGCGCGACCTGGGATCGAACAGCTGCCTGATCCTTCGCAACCACGGTCTGCTGACCGTCGGCAGTTCCGTCGCCGAAGCGTTCGTGCGCATGCATACGCTGGAGAGCGCCTGCCGGGCACAGATCGCCGCTCAGTCCGGCGGGGCGGCGCTGACGACCATCGATTCGAAGGTCCTTGCCGGTGTGACCGCGAACGTGAAGCTTGCAACGGTCAAGGGGTCGCTGGGCGCGCTCGCCTGGCCCACGCTGCTGCGCAAACTGCAGCGGGTGAATCCGGGCCACGACGACTGATGCCGCACACGCAGCGCCGCGAACCCGCCGGCGAGTCGCCGATCACCGAGGGGCACTTCGTCGAGGTCTCGGCCGGCATCCGATTGCACTACGCGCGGGGCGGCGATACGGCGCAACCGCTGATGCTGTTCGTGCACGGATTTCCGGAGTTCTGGTACGGCTGGATGCCGCTGCTGCCACGCTTCGTCGATCGTTTCCACGTGGTGGCGCCCGACCTGCGCGGCTTCAACCTGTCGTCCAAGCCCGCCGAGCCGTCCGCCTACAAGCCGGCGCTGCTGATCGGGGATCTCGTCGGACTGATCGAAGGCCTGGGCAGGCGCAAGGCGGTGGTGGTCGCGCACGACTGGGGCGGCGCGCTGGCCTGGGGTCTGGCGATCGCGCGCCCCGATCTCGTCGAGCGGCTGGTGATCCTGAACGCCCCGCACCCTGTGCCTTTTGCGAGAGCCCTCGCGCACGATGCCGAGCAGCAGCGCTGCAGCCAGTACATGAACTGGCTTCGCAGCCCGGGCAGCGAGACGGCGCTGATGGCCAACGACTTCGAACGGCTCGACGCGTTCTTCACGCGCTTCGGCACGACCGGCTGGTTCGACGCGTCGACGCGAGCACGGTACCACCTCGCCTGGGCGCAGCCCGGCGCGATGGCCTGCGCGCTGAATTACTACCGTGCCTCGCCGCTGTACCCGCCCTCGGGCGACGATCCGGGTGCCGCGCGGCTCACGCTGCGCGACCAGGACTTCATCGTGCGCGTGCCGACGCTCGTGATCTGGGGCGAGGAAGACACCGCGCTCAGACCGGTGCTGCTCGACGGCCTCGAGCGGGTCGTGCCGGACCTGCGCATCGAGCGGCTGCCCGGCGCGAGCCACTGGCTGATCCACGAGCAGCCGGAGTCGATCGCCGAATCGATCGGCCGGTTCGTCAAGGCGATCGAGCGTCATGGCGCTTGACCCGCAGGTCGAGAAGATCCTGTACTGGGCGCAACGGGCCAGCGCGCCGCCGTACCCGGAGATCGGCGCGCAGCTGGCGCGCGCCGCCTACGCGAAGGCGGTCGCGACGCTCGACGTCGCGGCGGTGCCGCTGCACGACGTGCAGGACCTGCGGGTCGCGTTGCCGGGCCGCAGCCTGACGGTGCGCCAGTACGCGCCCCGCGCGCACACCTGGGCCGAGCCGATGCCGGCGCTGCTGTTCTTCCACGGCGGCGGCTTCACGATCGGCTCGATCGACACCCACGACCGCCTGTGCCGCGTGCTCGCCGCGGGTGCGGACTGTCTGGTGTACTCGGTGGACTACCGGCTCGCGCCCGAGCATCCGTTCCCGGCCGCGGCCGACGATGCCTTCGACATGCTCGCCTGGATCGAACGCGAGGCGCTCTCGCTCGGCGTCGATCCGAAGCGCATCGCGGTCGGGGGCGACAGCGCGGGCGGCACGCTTGCCGCGGCGAGCGCGATCCACGCCCGCGACAAGGGCATCGAACTGGCGATGCAGTTGCTGGTCTACCCCGGTCTCGGTTCGCGCCAGGACACCGACTCCCACCAGCGCCTCGCGCGCGGCTACCTTCTCGACGCCGACGTGATCCAGTGGTTCTTCCGGCAGTACCTGCGCTCGGAGATCGATCGCGACGACTGGCGATTCGCGCCGCTGATGGCGCCCAGCCTCGCGCGGGTCGCGCCGGCGTGGATCGGGCTCGCGGAGT
>JAHEDO010000238.1 GCA_024641185.1 Burkholderiaceae bacterium
CCGGCTTCGCGGCCATGGGGGGGCGGCCCGAATCGCCGCGCGACGCCGAGGTGCCCGCACCCGAGGGCGGGCGGGTCGACGAGCAGGCGGCGAGCGACACGGCGAGCACCGCCGACGCGAAGACGGTGCACACGCGGGACGGGGCGGGCAATCGATTCATCGCTCGGCGTCCTTCATGGCTGGACATTCTCGACCGTTCCGTGTGCCCGACGGCCGCGCTCGGCGTCGAACGCTCGGCGGAACTCGCGCAGGTATCGCAGGCCGGCGATCGCGCGCGATCCGTACCACGACGTCATCTCCGCGTCGATCAGCATCGCCGGGCGACTGCCGACGCGCGGGTCGGCGCCCAGTTCGGCGACGTGCTCCGGCCCGAACCGATAGGGTTCGCTCGACAGCAGCACGGCGTCGAAGCGATCGGCGCCGAAATCGTCGAAGTCGAGCTGCGGGTAGCGCACGTCCGACGGCGGCGCCACCGCACGCAGACCCACCGTCGCCAGCATCTTCGCGATGTAGGTCTGCGCTCCGATCGTCATCCAGGGGTTTCGCCAGATCAGGTAGAGCACGCTCACTTCGTCGAACGACAGGGCCAGGCTGGCATCGAGCTCGCGCTGCAGTGCCGCGCAAAGGCCCGCCGCACGGCCATCACGGTCGAAAACCCGGCCAAGGAGCCGGTACAGCGCGAGGTTGTCCGCCACCTCCACCGGGTGCGTGACGATCACGTTCGGCACGAAGCCGCGCAGTGCGTCGACGAGCGGCCGCTCGTTTTCGTCGATGTTCACCACGAGGTGCGTCGGAGCGGCCGCACGGACCTTCGCGATGTCCACGTCCTTGGTGCCGCCGACCTTCGGCACCCGCCGCACGTCGTCGCGCGGGTGGACGCAGAAACCGGTGCGGCCGACCAGGCTTGATCCCAGGTCCAGGTCGAAGAGCAGTTCGGTGAGGCTGGGCACCAGCGAAACGATACGGACCTCACCCTGCGCGCGCTCGTGCGCGCCACCCAGCGCGTCGCACAGGCCGGCGGCTGTCGCGGCAGTCGTGCCGGCGGTCGTGCCGGCGGTCGTGCCAGCGGTCGTGCCAGCGGTTGCCATGGCGGACATGCCAGCGTTCTTGCCGGCGGTCATTGCGGCGGCACCTCGCGCGCGCGTTCCTTGCGCGGCGCCCGCGCGAACGCGACGTCGAAGAGCGCATTGGGCAGCAGCCGCAGCAGCGCGACGACGATGCGCATCTGCCACGGAATCACCGCGAAGGAGCGGCGGGAGGCGATCGCGTCGATCGCCTTGCGCGCGAACGCATCGGGCGCGGTGAGGAACGGCATCGGGTAACGGTTGCGTGCCGTCATCGGCGTGCGAATGAAGCCGGGAACGAGCGTGACGACGCCAACGCCCCGACGACGAAGTTCGACCCGAAGACTCTCGAGGTAGGAGATCGCGGCGGCCTTGGACGCGCTGTAGCCGCCCGCGCCGGGCAATCCGCGAATCCCGGCGACGCTCGCGACCCCGACGAGCGTTCCCGCGCGCGCCTCGGTCATCGCCGGGACGAAAGGCGAAAACGTGTCGAACATCGCGACGACGTTGGTCCTCATGATGCGCTCGAAGGCCTGCGCGTCGCGCGGCTCGCCGGTGACCGTGCCCGCGCTGATGCCGGCATTGGCGATGACCACATCGGGAACGCCGAAGCGCTGCAGAAAGTCGTGGGCGGCCGCTTCCAGTGCGCCGCGGTCGTTGATGTCCAGCGGCCAGAACGGCGTCAGCGAAGCGCCGAGGCTCTGCGCCACGCCGGCGAGCGCCTGCTCGCGCCGCGCGACCAGCCCGATGATCGCTTCGGGATGGCGGCTCCGGTACTCGCGAGCCATCGCCTCACCGATGCCGCTGGAGGCTCCGGTGATGAAGACTCGCATCGGGACGCGCGCGTCGACCTACTTGCCGCCCGTGCGCTCGCGCGCGAGCAGGAAGTCGAGCACCTGAAGCACCTCGCCGTTGCCGCCGGCCATGGATGGCGCGGTGAACCACCTGCCGTTCACCGCGAGCGCGGGCACGCCGTCCAGTCCGTAGGCGGCCGCCTGCTGGCTCGCCTTGCGCATCCGGGTGCGAACGGTGAACGAGGCATACGTGTCGAGGAACTTCTTGCGATCGACACCTTGCTGGGCGACGAAATCGGCCATCAGCTCGGGGTTATTGAGCGGATTGCGGTCGGCGTGGATCGCCCGGAAAATCTTGTCGTTCAGCTGGTCGGCCTTGCCCAGCGCCTCCAGCGTATAGAACAGCTGCTGGTGCGCGACCCACGCGGGCGTCAGCCCGACGTGAACCTTGTGGAAGGCGACGTCACCCGGCAACCGCTTCGTCCAGTCATGCAGCGAGGGTTCGAACGAGTTGCAGTGCGGACAGCCGTACCAAAAGAACTCCAGCACCTCGAGCTTGCCGGCGGAGTCGGTCTGCTGCGGCGGCTTCACCTCGCGATAGTCCTTGCCGAGCGCCGGCGCCGGGCTCGCGCGCAGGGCCGGCGCTGCGAGCACCGCCGCCCCGCCGGCGGCGAGGGTCTTCAGGAATCGCCGCGTGTTCGGATCGATGGCTTGTTTCATGGTTGCTGCTCTCCCTATCGCTGGCGTACGACCGAAACTTCGACGCCGTTTTCGGCGAGCCTCGAGCGTGCCTTGTTCATGTCGTCGAGCTGGGCGTACGGACCTACTCGAACGCGGTACACGGTCTGACCGTTGACCTCGGCGCTGAGCACCTTGGCCTCGAAACCGAGAAATGCGAGCTTCGCGCGCATGCCGTCCGCGTCCTGCGACGAACGGAATGCGCCCGCCTGCAGCAGATAGGACACGCGATCCGCACCAGCCGCCGGCTTCGCGGCTGCCCCGGCCTTCGCGTCGGCTGCCGGTCCCGCGCCCGTCGAGGCCCTCGCGTCGGCCGCCGGTCTGGCGTCGACCGGCCGTGTGTCGGGCGCAGGGGTCGCCCCTTTCACTGCCGCCGGTTCGGCCGGCCTGGCCGGTTCGGCGTCGCTCGAAGACTTCCCGAACAGGCGCTCGAGGATCGACAGGTGCTCCTGCGGAGCCTCGGGCGGCGGGCCTTCGACCGGAATCGCCGGGCGGTTCTTCGCGTAGAGCGGCGTATTCGGGTCCGGCGCCTCGGCGGAAGTCTTCGGCTCGGGCAGGCGCTCCGTGGTCCGCCCGGTCTTGTTCACGAAGGGCACCGGCGAGCGGGTGATGAACAGGGCCACGACGACGGCGATCGTCATCCCGACGACCAGCCCGATCATCAAGCCGAGCAGCGTGCCGCCGTGGACCGCACGGGGTCCCGGAACACGTCGTTGCGAGGCTGCCAGCATCACATCCTTTCGGGGGCGGACACACCGATGAGCGCCAGCCCGTTGCGCAGCACCTGCCGGGTCGCCAGCAGCAACCCGAGCCGCGCATTGCGCAGCGCGGCGTCATCGACCAGGAACCGCTCCGCATTATAGTAACTGTGCAGTTCACCCGCTAAGTCTTTGAGATAGAAGGCGATCGAATGCGGCGCCAGCTCGTCGCACGCCGTCGAGACCAATTCAGGGTAATGCGCCAGCCGCGCCATCAGCGAGGCCTCCCGGGGCAGGTTCAGCGGCGACAGCAGGGCCGGCGCCTCGTCGAGCATCGCGGCGATGTCCTCTTCGCCGGGACCGCCCTGCGCCAGCGACTGCGCGAACACCGAGCAGATTCGTGCGTGCGCGTACTGCACGTAGTAGACCGGGTTCTCGTCGGTACGCGAGAGCGCGAGGTCGACGTCGAACACGAACTCGGTGTCGGCCTTGCGCGAGATCAGGAAGTAGCGCACCGCGTCCCGCCCCCGCCGCAGCTGCTCGTCTCGGCTTGCGCCGGCGCCCTGCTCGCCGACGCCGCCGCTCCACTCGATCAGGTCGCGCAGCGTCACATAGGCGCCCGCGCGCTTGGAGATCTTCACCTCCTCGCCGCCGCGCATGACGGTGACCATCTTGTGCAGCACGTAGTCCGGAAACCCCTCGGCAACGCCCTTGCCGAGCGCCTGAAGGCCGGCCCGCACGCGTGCGATCGTCCCGTGGTGGTCCGATCCCTGCACATTGATCGCCCTGGCGAAACCACGCTCCCACTTGGTCACGTGGTAGGCGACGTCCGGCACGAAGTAGGTGTAGCCGCCCTCGGACTTGCGCATCACGCGGTCCTTGTCGTCGCCGTATTCGGTCGAGCGCAGCCAGAGGGCGCCATCCTGCTCGTAGGTCTTGCCGGCGGCGACGAGCGCGTCGACCACCGCCTGCACCTTGCCGTCGGTGTAGAGCGAGGACTCGAGGAAATAGTTGTCGAAGCGAACGCCGAAGGCCTGCAGGTCCATGTCCTGCTCGTGGCGCAGATAGGCGACCGCAAACTCGCGGATCGCGCTCAGGTCGTCGGGGTTGCCCTTGCCGGTCACCGGCGCGACCCGTTGCGCGGACACGGTCTCGCGCCCGAGGTAGGCGCAGGCGATGTCCCGGATGTACTCGCCGCGATAGCCGTCGGCCGGGAAGCGCGCGTTCTCGGGCTCGACGCCGCGCGCGCGCGCCTGCACCGACAGCGCGAGGTTCGCGATCTGGGCCCCCGCGTCGTTGTAGTAGAACTCGCGCGTCACCCGCCAGCCGTTGGCCTGCAGCAGCGCGGACAGCGCGTCCCCGAGAGCCCCCTGTCGTCCGTGGCCCACGTGCAGCGGTCCGGTCGGATTGGCGGACACGAATTCGACCATCGCCTGGCGCCCCGCGCCACGGTCGTTGCGGCCGAACCGATCGCCTTCGCGGCGGATCGCGGCGACCACCGCGACTCTGGCCTGCGGCGTCAGGCGGATATTGATGAAACCCGGGCCGGCGATCTCGAGCGCGTCGATCAGCGCAAGCGCCGGGGCACCGGTGG
>JAHEDO010000028.1 GCA_024641185.1 Burkholderiaceae bacterium
CTGCTCGCCCACGATGCGGATCCGTTCAACCGCTGGGAAGCAGGGCAGCGGCTGGCGACGCAGGCGATCCTCGCGATCGTCGGCGGCGCGGATACGCACGAGGCCGGCGCCAATCTGCTCGAAGCGCTCGCCCGGCTGCTGCGCGACCCCTTGCTCGACCCCGCGTTCAAGCAGCTCGCGCTGACGATTCCCGCCGAGGGCGTGATCGCCGAGCACCTGCCGGTGGTCGACCCGAGCCTGGTGCGCGACGCGCGCGACGCGCTGCGCGCCATGCTCGCCACCGCGCTGCGCGACGACTGGCGCGGCAGCTTCGAGACACTCGCCGATCCACGGCCCTATGCCCCCGATCCGGCGCTCGCGAGCCGGCGCGCACTGCGCAATCTCGCGCTCGACTACTGGGTGATGTCCGGCGACGTGCGGGCGTTCGAGGCCGCGGCCTCGCAGTTCGATCACGCCGACAACATGACCGATCGCCAGGCGGCGCTGCAGTCGCTGGTCAACAGTCCAGCGCCGCAGCGCGAGCCCGCGCTCGCCGCCTTCGCGCGCGAATTCGCCGACGAGCCGCTCGCGATGGACAAGTGGTTCACGCTGCAGGCGAC
Source organism: Burkholderiaceae bacterium (assembly GCA_024641185.1). GTDB lineage: Bacteria > Pseudomonadota > Gammaproteobacteria > Burkholderiales > Burkholderiaceae_E > Quisquiliibacterium. The sequence goes on from JAHEDO010000028.1 coordinate 600, forward strand.
GATGCATCGCCAGCCCGGCGAGCCGCCGGTGCTCGAACGCGTCCGCGCGCTGACCGAGCACCCGCTGTTCTCGATCCGCAACCCGAACCGGGCGCGCGCCCTGATCGGCAGCTTCGCCAACGGCAACCTCGCGGAGTTCCACCTGCCCGACGGCTCCGGCTACCGGTTCTGGGCGGAGCAGGTGGCCGCGATCGACGCGCTGAATCCGCAGGTCGCAGCGCGGATCGCGCGCGCGCTGGACCGCTGGCGCAAGTTCACGCCGCAGCGCCAGGCAGCGATGCGCGCCGCGCTCGAAGCGCTCGCCGCGCTCCCCACGCTCTCGGTGGACGTGCGCGAAATCGTCGGCAAGGCGCTGGCGACATGAGCCCCTGGAAACGGGGATGGCACGGGAACCGCGGCGCACGAATCGCGCCGTGCCAGGCGAACAGCGAGCGCGCAGACGCTCGCACGGAATCCGGAGACGCCCAGTGACACAATCAGTGAGACCGGTGAGCCTGACCCAGTACCTCGTCGAAATCCAGCGCGACAAGGGGTTGATCCCGGGCGAGCTGCGACTGCTTCTCGAAGTCGTCGCGCGCGCCTGCAAGCGGATCAGCCTCGCGGTGAGCAAGGGCGACCTCGCGGGCATGCTCGGCGAGGCCGGCACGGACAACGTCCAGGGCGAGGCGCAGAAGAAGCTCGACGTGATCGCCAACGAGACGCTGCTGGAAGCCAACGAATGGGGCGGCCACCTGGCGGCGATGGCGTCCGAGGAAATGGAAGGCGTCTACTCGATTCCGCACCGGTATCCGCGCGGTGAATTCCTGTTGCTGTTCGATCCGCTCGACGGCTCCTCGAACATCGACGTCAACGCCTCGATCGGCACGATCTTCTCGGTGCTGCTCCTTCCGGAAGGCGTGACCGAGCCGGCAGTGGAGCACTTCATGCAGCCGGGCACGCGCCAGCTCGCGGCCGGCTACGCGGTCTACGGGCCGTCGACGCTGCTGGTGCTGACGGTGGGCGACGGCGTGGCCAAGTTCACGCTCGACAAGGAGACCGGGTCCTGGACGATGACGGGAAACCACCTGCGCGTTCCCGACGAGACCGGTGAGTTCTCTATCAACATGTCCAACGCGCGACACTGGCATCCCCCGGTGTGCCGCTACGTCGACGAGCTCCTCGCGGGCCGCGACGGTCCGCGCGGCAAGGACTTCAACATGCGCTGGGTCGCGGCGATGGTCGGCGATGTCCACCGGATCCTCTGCCGCGGCGGGATCTTCATGTACCCGCGCGACACGCGCGAGCCCGACAAGCCGGGCAAGCTGCGGCTCATGTACGAAGCCAACCCAATGGCCTTCCTGGTCGAGCAGGCCGGCGGTGCGGCCACCAACGGGACGCAGCGGATCATGGAGATCCAGCCGACCGGGCTGCACGACCGCGTCGCGGTGTTCCTCGGCTCCAGGAACGAGGTGGAGCGCGTGACTGCTTACCACCGCGAGAACTGAACGCTCAGCGCAGCTCCATCGACACCAGTTTCATCGACGGATCCTCGCGCCAGGTCACTATTCCGAACCCGAGAGAACTCATCAGCCCGAGCATCCTCGCGTTGTTCGCCAGCACGTAGCCTTCGATGCGCCGCAGTCCCTTGGCGCGCGCCGCATCGACGATCGCGCGCATCAGCGTGGAGCCGAGCCGCCTGCCCTGCCAGTCGTCGGCGATCGCGACCGCGAACTCGCAGCTCTGCCCGTCGGGATTCAGCAGGTAGCGCACCACGCCGATGATGCGTTCGCCCTTGCCTTCCGCGGTCCCCTGCGCGTCATCGACGGCTGCCGGGCCGGCCCGTCGGCCGTCGCGCACGCGCTCGGGCGATCCGTCCGGCGCTTCCCGGCGCGGCGGGTGACGCAGTCCTTCTCGCGAACCTTCCCGCGGACCAGCGCGCACCCCCTCACCCATCCCCTCACCCATCCCCTCACCCATCCCTTCACCCAGCCCTCCATCCAGCCCTTCGCCCGGTCCCTCGCCCGGTCCAAGAACCGCGACCAGCGCGAGTTCGCGGTCGTAGTCGACCTGCGTGTACCGCACGAGCATCCGCGGGGTCAGTTGCGCGAGCGTCGACACGAACCGGAAATAGCGCGACTCCTCCGACATGTCGTGCACGAAACGCTGCAGAGAATCCGCGTCCTCCGGCTGGATTGCGCGGATCGTGTAGAAGTAGCCGTCCGGCGACGACCGGACCTGCGTCAGGTGGTCCGGATACGGCAGGATCGCCATGTGGGCGTAGCGGACCGACTGCTGGCCGGCCGCGGGGTCGATGACGACCCTGGCATCGACGGCGACCACGCCCTGCTCGTCCGCGATCACCGGGTTGATGTCCATCTCCGCGATCCACGGCAGCTCGCAGACCATCGACGACACGCGCACCAGCAGCTGCTCGAGCGCGTCGAAATCGATGCCCGGCATGCCCCGGAACTCGCCCAGCGCCTCGAACACCCGGGTGCGCTCGATCATCCGACGCGCGAGGAAGCGGTTGAGCGGCGGGAACCCCAGCGTGGTGTCGCGCACCACCTCCAGTCTCGTGCCGCCGGCGCCGAAGGCGATCACCGGGCCGAACAGCGGATCACGGAAGACGCCGACGTAGAGCTCGCGGCCGAAGGGGCCGCCGCGCATCGCCTGCAGCGTCACGCCGTCGATCCGCGCCTCGGGCTGCGCGCGGCGCAGCGCGGCGACGATCTCCGCGAACCTCGTCCGGACCTCTGCCCCGTTGCGCACGCCGAGCATCACGCCGCCGACGTCGCTCTTGCGGGTGACGTCGGCCGAACCGATCTTCATCACCAGCGGAAAGCCGATCTGCTCGGCGACCACGATCGCCTCGGTCGGCGACCTGGCGATGACGGTGCGGGTCACCGGAATGTGGAATGCCCCGAGCAGCGCCTTGGACTCCATCTCGGTGAGCACCCTGCGGCGCTCGGAGAACACGCTCTCGATCAGCATCCGCGCACCGTCCAGGTCCGGCGGATCGAGGCTGGACAGCGCGCGCGGCGTCTGCTGCAGCAGCAGCTGGTTCTGGTGGAAGGTGGCGACCGTCGAATAGGCGTCCACCGACGCCTCGGGCGTGCGGAACACGGGAATGCCCGCGGCGTCGAGCAACGCCCAGAGAGGGCGCACCGTGCTGTCGCCCATCCAGCAGGCATAGACCTGCTTTCGCACGTCGCGAGCCGCGGCGATCACCGCCTCGGTGACCGCGCGCCCATCGACACCGGCGTTCGGCGCGAACATCACCAGCACCACGTCGCAGCAGTCGTCGCCCGCGAGCGCGACTAGCGCGTCGGCGAAATCCCGCGGCCCCGCCTCCACGCCGAGGTCCAGCGGATTCTCGACCGGCACCGCCGGAAACCGCGCCTGCAGCGCCTGCTGCGTCGCCTCCGCCAACGGCGGCAGTGCGATCCGGTTGAGCTTGGCCATGTCCTCGGCCAGCACCGCCGGACCGTTGCCGTTGCTGATCACCGAGATCCGCTTGCCGATCGGCCAGCGATGCGACGCGAGGATGCGCGCCGCGGTGAACATCTGCGTGAACAGGCGGATCTGGACCGCACCGGCGCGCCGCAGCGCCGCGGTGTAGATCGCGTCCGACCCGCAGATCGCGCCCGAATGGGTCAGCGCACGCCGTCTCGACGCGTCGTCCCTGTGCCCCTTGAGCACGACCACCGGCTTGACGGTGGCCAGCGCGCGCAGCGCGCTCATGAAGCTGCGCGAGCGCTGCACCGCCTCCAGGTAGAGGACCACCGAATTCGTCCGGGGGTCGTTGGCCAGGAAATCGAGCACCTGCGCGAGGTCCACGTCGATCTCGGCGCCGAGCGAAACCACCAGAGAGAAGCCGATCACGCCGCCCGCGGCCCAGTCCAGGATCGCGCTGCTCAGCGTCCCGGACTGCGACACCAGCGCGACGTTGCCTTCCCCCGGCACCGGCCCCATGCGGCTCGCATCCAGTGCGAGCGAGGGTCGCACGAAGCCCATGGTCCTGGGGCCGAGCAGCCTCACCCCGGCACGCTGCGCGGTGTCCCGCCAGCGCCTGACGACGGTGGGATCGGCGCCGTCGGTGATCAGCACTGCCGCGCGGCACCCCAGCGCGATCGCGCTGTCCAGCGCCAGGCCCACCGAATGCTCGTCGACCGCGATCACCGCGAGATCGAAGCCCGGCTCCAGCCCCTTGTGCGCGTCGGGGAGCCGTCCGACCGCGGTCCGGCAGGTGCTGCGGCCCAGGCTCTCGATGATGCAGTCGAGCCAGGCGGGCGACGTCCCGTCCTCGACGATCACCACCACCGAGGACGGATCGAACAGCGGCGACAGCGCGTGGCGATGCTCGAAGCTCATCAGTGGATGTCCGCCAGTGCGCGCACGTGAAGTTCGACGCAGCGGGCCAGCGCCGCGATGTTGTAGCCGCCCTCCAGCGTCGACACGATCCGGCCCTGCGCGCACTCGTCCGCGATCTCGATGACGCGCTCGGTGACCCAGGCGTAGTCGTCGTCGACCCAGCCGAGCTGGCTCATGTCGTCGTCGCGGTGCGCGTCGAACCCCGCCGACACGAAGATCAGTTCCGGCGCGAAGCGGCGCAGTGCCGGCGACCATTCTTCGATCACCGCGCGCCGCAGGAAGCTGCCGTCCGAGTAGGGCGGGAGCGCCACGTTGCACATGTTCGGTCCTCGGGCCTGTTCGCCCGAAAACGGATACAGGCGCGACTGGAAGCTGGAGACCATCAACACCCGCTCGTCACCGGCGAAGATGTCCTCGCTGCCGTTGCCGTGGTGAACGTCGAAGTCGATCAGCGCGACCCGCTTCAGGCCCAGTTCGTCGAGCGCGTGACGGATGCCGACCGCGGCGTTGTTGAAGAAGCAAAAGCCCATCGCGGCGGCGCCCTCCGCGTGGTGGCCGGGCGGACGGACGTTGCAGAATGCCCGCTTGAATCCGCCGCGAACCACCAGGTCGGTCGCGAGCACCGCGGCGCCGGCGGCATGCAGCGCGGCGGTCCAGGTGTGCGGATTCATCGAGGTGTCCGGATCGACGTGCTCGTAGCCTTCGACCGGCGCGCGGGCGCGCAGCTCGGCATAGTGGCGCGCGGTGTGGGCCCGCAGGATCTGCGCCTCGGTGGCCTGCGGCGCGTCGAAGGCCTCCAGGTAGTCGAGCACGCCGCGCATCAGCAACCGGTCACCGATCGCGGCGACCCGCTCGGCGCACTCCGGGTGCCCCGGGCCCATTTCGTGGCGCATGCTGCTGGCATGGGTGATGTACGCAACTCTCATGGGTCTCCTCGCGCTCCGATGGCGCTCGTCCTGTCAATGCGTCAGTCTAGTACGTCGGCGCAGCGGCGGTGAAACACCGCGAACCACGCCGGCGAAACGTTTGTTAGCATCTTGCTGTGCCGCCCCTTCGGCGTGCGCGCGACAGCCGATGCCCCCCGCCAAAATCCACCAAGGCAAGTCCCGGTTCCCGTGGGCTTAGCCGCCGAACTCTCCAAGCGCTGGCCGCGGGCCGCAGTGACGGTCCGTCGCGAGCTGGCCGACTGGCGTGTCTGGGTCACCCGCACCGTGGTCGTCGCCGGCGCAGCGGTCGCCGGTCTCGTCGTCGTCGCCTTCACCCGCTTGAGCGAGATGGCCTTCGGCTGGTTTCACCTGCTCGAAACCGAGCACTGGTGGAGCCCGCTGCTCTGGACGCCGGCCTGCACCGCCCTGATCGTCTGGGCCACGAACCGGTTCGCCAAGGGCGCCGCGGGGTCCGGCATCCCGCAGGTGATGGCGGCGCTCGAGCCCGAGGTGAACAGCGCCAACCGAGGACTGTTCGTCAGCCTGCGACTGTCGGTCGCCAAGCTCGGTCTGACCACGATGGGCCTGCTCGGCGGCCTGTCGCTGGGGCGAGAGGGCCCATCGGTGCAGGTGGCGGCCGGCGTGATGCGCGCGATACGCCGCCTGCTGCCCGAACGCAGCACCATCAGTGAACACGGGCTGTTGGTGGCGGGCGGCGCGGCGGGCATCGCCGCCGCGTTCAACACCCCGCTGGCCGGGGTGATGTTTGCGATCGAGGAACTGTCGCGCTCGCCGGAGCAGCGCAGCAGCGGACTGCTCGTCTCCGCCATCGTGCTCTCGGGCCTGATTGCCGTGTCGATCGAAGGCAATGCCACCTACTTCGGCGTCATCAGCGGCGTCAACATCAACCGCGCCCTGCTGCTGCCGGGCCTGATGGTGGCGGTGGCCAGCGGCCTGGCCGGCGGCCTGTTCGCACGACTGCTGCTGCACTCGCTGGGCAGCCGCCCCGGCGAGCGGCTGAACCTGTGGCGCGCGCAGCACCCGGTGCGCTTCGGCGCCGCCGGCGGCCTGGCGGTGGCGGTGATCGGTGTCGTCACCGCCGGGGCCACCTTCGGCAGCGGCTACGACTACACGCGCGGACTGCTGGACGGTTCGCAGACCGCGTCGTCGAGTTTCGTGTTCTTCAAGGCCGCCGCGACCTGGCTCACCACCTGGGCCGGCGTCCCGGCCGGCATCTTCGCGCCGTCGCTGTCAATCGGTGCGGCGCTGGGCCACTCGATCGCGACGCTGACCAACGAGCCGCACGTGCCGACGCTGATCGCGCTGGGCATGGTCGGCTTTCTCGCCGCGGTGACCCAGGCGCCGCTGACCTCGTTCATCATCGTGATGGAGATGGTCGACGGCCACGCGATGGTGCTCAGTCTGATGGCCTGCGCGCTGCTCGCCACCGGCGTGTCGCGCGTGATCACGCGACCGCTGTACCACTCGCTGTCGCGTTTCCAGCTGGCGCGGGTGCCGGCCAGGGCGGGACCGCCGGCCGGCGACTGACGCCGGCCGGGCATTCGGCCGGCGTCACGCTCCAGTCACTGCCCGGCGCGAACACTCGCGCTCGGACTAGGACTTGTCCTTGACGGTGAACGTGCCGTCCGCGTTGAACTGCATCTCCGCGTCGACGAACGACACGTTCAGGTCGCCACGCAGCAGCTTGACGCTGTCGTAGGCCTCGCCGGAACGCGCTCCGGTGCCGCAGACGAAGACGATGGGCTTGTCCTTGGGCAACCCGTCCATCTTCTTCTCCAGGTCGTTGATCGGAATGTTGATCGATCCCTTGATCGCGCCCGCCTTGAATTCCTTCTCGTCACGGACGTCGACGACCAGGACGGAATCCGGGCTGTCACTCATGACCTTGGTGAACGACGCGGCGCTGATCGTGCCCTTCTCCTTGCCCGCTTCGAGAACCGGAGCGGCCGGCTTGGCCGCCGGCGCAGCGCCAGCGCCCGCCTGTGCGGAAACCGCGGCTTTGCCGTGCAGTTGCTCCCATTCCGGATAGCCCTCGGGGTAGGTCACGACGTTGGTGTACCCCAGCGCCACCGCCTTGTCGGCGGCCTTGTCGCTTAGCACGCACTTGAGCCCGCCGCAGAAGAAGACGAGCGGCGTCGCCTTGTCCGCCGGCAGCTTGGCGACATGCTTGTCGAACTGGGTGTCGGGAATGTTGATCGCGGTCGGGATCGACCCCTTGGCGAAGACCCGCGACGGTCTGGCGTCGATAAGCACTGCCGCGCTCTTTTCGTCGATCTGCTTCTTCACGTACGCCGCCGAGACGGAGACCGTCATGCCCTTGGCCTTCCACTCGGGGAAGCCTGCCGGATAGACCTTGATGTTGGTATAGCCGAGCTTCTCGGCGCTGAAAGCGGCCTTGTGGCTGAGCATGCAGGTTTCGCCTTCGCAGTAGAAGACGAGCAACGTGCTCTTGTCCGCCGGCAGCTTGCCGACATGCTTGTCGAACTGGGTCTCCGGGATATTGATGGCGCCGGGAATGTGGCCGAGATCGTACTTGCGGGCAGTGGGTCGCGCGTCGATGATCACCACGCCCGGTTTCGGCGGAATCGCCACCTGCTGCTTCATGTAGTCGAAATCGACCAGCTTGCCGTACCAGCCTTCCTTGGCCTGGATCGCGGCCGCGGAGGCAGAGTCCGCCGGCTGGGCGGCGATCGCACCGGTGCACCCCAATACGCCTGCCATCAGCATCGCGGCCAGGAAAGTGTGCTTCGTTCTCATCGTGTTCCCCTTCTTGAAACGGATCCAAAGCGAGCTTGAAATTGTTGCTGCGTCAGTTGCACTTGGCCGGTGAGTCACCGTCCTTGGCGCCCTTGGCGACGAACGCCTGGACATCGTCCAGGAGCTCGGCATCCGGGTCGTCGATGAACTTGGCCGCGGCCTTGTTCGTTGCCTTGATGCTCTCGCGGTACTCCTTGCTCACGTAGCGCTTCAGCGAGTCCTTGCCCTTGGCGTGCTTGTCGGTCTCGATATAGGCCTTCCACTGCGCCATCGTCATCGAGGTGGGCGCGATCGCACCGCCCGCTTTCTCCGTGTGGCAGGCGGTGCACACCATGCGGTAGTAGATCCGCCCCTTCTTCCAGTCGCCTCCCGCGTGAGCGGCGAGCGGCAGGGCCAGCAGGCCCAGGACCAGCACGGGAATCAGGGGGTTGCGCAGTTTCATGTCGTGTTCTCCTCGAGAAATCCGGCCTGCGGACGACGCGCTTCAGTCGACCTCTTCCCAGCCGGTGAGCATCGCCCTCATGTGCGCGGTCGGCGTGTGCCCGGCCGTGATCAGGTAGACGTGGACGATCAGGAAGGACAGCATCAGGAAGGCCGCCACGGTATGGAGCAAGGCGACCCATTCCAGCGCCAGGTAACGGTCCAAGCCCCATTCGGCCCATTTGTCGTAGAAGAGGTAGAACCCGCCGGTAATCCAGATCAGCGGGCCGATGAACAGCATCACCCCGAGATACGCCAGCCGCTGCAGCGGGTTGTGCTTCTTCAGCGTGGTCACCCTGAACGGGTGTGGCGCGTTCGTGAAGATTCCGAGCGCGTAGTACCTGATCATCGCGTCCACCTTCTTCAGCGTGGGCACGTACTGCTTCCACTCGTCGGTGGTGAAGTGCCAGAAGATGGCGAACACCCACAGTCCGACCAGTGTCCAGGCAATGATGGTGTGCAGGTCCACGGCCCGCTCGAAGCCGAACAGGTGATAGCTGCCGTGCACCTCGAAACCGGTGAGAAGCAGGAACATGATCAGCGCCGCCTGCGACCAGTGCCAGATGCGTTCGAAGACCTTGAAGACGTAGATCCGTTCGCTCATTTCCTGGCTCCTTTCCGGGACGTCGCGACCCGGACGCCGCCGTGGCCGATGACCCCGACCAGGCACAGCAGGGCGAGCCCCCAGCCCGCCTTGTCGAGCATCGCCTTCGCGCTGTGGCCCGGCATGTAGATGCCAGGCACGGCGGCCAGGCGGCTGTCGGCACTGTGGCACTCGACACAGCCGACGGCCCGGCCCTTGGGCGCCACCATGTGGGTGATCGGCCAAGACATCTCGGTCTCGACGAAGGCGACCTTGCCCGAGAACTCGGCGCCGGCCGACGCCATGCCCGCCGCGGCGGCCTTCTCCCAACCGAAGTTCTCCCAATAGGACGTGTCGTCGCTGCCGGCGGTGTGCGGCTTGACCAGGGTCTTGTTCACCGGGTCGTACGGCTGCTTGCCGCGCATCACCTTCACCGGCCAGATCAGGGACCTGCCGTCGTCCGGACCGCCCTCGAAGGAGTTGATCGGCACGACCTTGCTGTTGTCGATCTTGTCCTCGAGCAGCGTGTAGTTCACCGTGCCGTTGAACCACCGGTATTCCGGAATCACGTTCTCGCCCAGCACGAAGTCGCCCTTCCTGGCGTCGTAGATCACGTGGCCCTTGGCGTCCTTCGTGATCAGCGGCTTGCCGTCGGGACCTCTCTTGCCCGCCGTCGACCAGTCCCAGGACAGCTTCGTGGCCACGCCGCCTCGCGCCATCTTCGGGATATGGCAGGTCTGGCAGGCCAACTTGTCGGCGTGCCGGTTCAGCCGGGCCACTTTGTGCGGATCGTTGTCGTGACAGGCCTGGCAGGTGCCGGGATTGCGGCCGCTCTCCTTGCCGCGCACCATCGCGCCCCCGTCGTCCCTGGCGGTGGGGGCGTAGCGGCTCCCGGGCACCGCATGGCCCTTGGTCATGTGGCAGATCGCGCAGGTGAAGTCGTGGCCGGTGGCGTCCATGTGGACGTCGGTCTCGGTCTCGGGCGCAGCCAGGGAACTGTCCATGTCGCCGTGCTTGACGCCGTCGCCGCCGCCGCCGAAGAAGTGGCAGGCGCCGCAGGTGTCGCGGCTCGTCTTGCCCACGTTCTGTGCGACCTCCGCCAGGTTGACGGGCCTGACCATCTTCCCGGAACCGGGTGGCCACTCGAGCGGCTGCACCGGCGGAAGGCCCGCCATGCCCGGCTGCTTGCGGTACTTGCCGGTGGTGTCGTGGCAGACCAGGCAGTCGACGTTCTCCTGCCGGGTGAAGTCGAAGCTGTTGTCCTTGAGGCCGTAGCCGGCGTGACAGGTGGTGCAGAAAGGCTCGTTGGACTCGACCGAGATGCAGAAATTGTTCAGGACGTGCCGCTTGCCCAGCGTCTGCCCGGTCTCGGGGTTCTTGTATTCCCAGGTCCAGTGCGGCGTCTTCATGACCTGGCGCGCCGCCTCGGTATGGCATTTGAGGCAGGCCTGCGTGACTTCGGGCCCGGAGCCGAACGGCCCCTGCAGTTCCTTGAACGCGCTGTGGTCGGCGGTCGACGACTGTGCGGCGTTGCCCGTCCCGAGTACGACAACCGATACGAGCAACGCGGCCACTCTGATGAGCCGCTCTGCCTTCATGACCATCCCCCTTCGTGTCAGCCGGATCGCCCGCGGAGCAAACGATCCATAAATCGTTATGTATAGATATAAATCCCGATTTGCTGCACTGCAATAAGAAATGTCATTGCACAACAGATCCCGCCACAGGCAGGGGGCGGGCCGGCGGATCAGCGGGGCGTGTGCGGAGGGAGGGGGCTGGAGCGGGTGAAGGGAATCGAACCCTCGTATGCAGCTTGGGAAGCTGCCGTTCTACCATTGAACTACACCCGCGTTCAGGCGAGATTCTACCTTGCGGTCACCGGCCCTCAACCCGCGCGTGGCGTGACCGGTCTCAGGCGCGCACCCGGATCACATCCGCGAAATGTGCAGTCCGAAGGCCTCGACCTGCCGCCAGTCGGTGTACTCCACCACCGTCGACGGATCGGTCGGCCCGTCGGTCATCCACATGATGAAGCGGATCATCAGGCGGTCGAAGAAACCATAGCGCGGATAGTCGAGCCGGCCGGCGAACACCTCGAGTTCCTTCGGCCGCCAGCGCGTGCGGCGGAGAAACTTCTGCAGGTACGGATTGGTCTCGGGCCGGTTCTTCTGCGGCTTCCTGGCGACGATGTTGACCGTGAAGAACGCATTCGGCTTCGTGTCCAGCGCGCGCGCATGCACGTCCGCGAACTCGAGGACTTGCGGGCTGTGCTTGCCGTACCGGATGCTCGCGCCGACGACGACCTTGTCGAAGGCCGACAGGTCCGCGCCGCCGGCCTCGCCGATCGACAGCAGTGTGACCTGCTGGCCTTCGGCTTCGACCACTTCGCGCAGCCTCTCGCAGATCTTGCGGGTCTGCCCGTCGGTGGTGGAATAGACGATGAGGATGTGGGCCATTTCCGAGCTTTATTCGTGGTCGGAATGGTACAACGGTGCCACGATGCAATGGATAGAATGAGTTCGACAACCCCCGGAAGAGAACGGTCCGCGCCATGAACCTCGAGAAAGTGATCTTCGGCTTCTTCATCGTGTTCGCCGCGACGATGAACTTCGGCTTCGTGCTCGGCGACATCTCGGACCCCGCTCACCACCACGTCTACGAGCTGTTCGCGGCGATCGTCGTCAACCTGATCGCGACGGTGCTCAAGTTCGGCGACCGCACGCAGATCGGGGCGATCCACCTTGCCACCAGCCTGGTCGCGGACCTTCAACTCGTCTGCGCGGCGATCGTCTGGGCCTGGGCCGTCCACGTGTCCGGTGTCGGCATGAGCGCCGACGTGGTCAGCAGCGTCGTGTCGCTGTCCGCGGGCGCCCTGTTCGCCAACGTCGTGTCGGTCATCATCCTGATCGGCGAGACCCTGATGCTGCGCCGCTGAGCGACGGCACCCTTGCGGCATCGACCCGGCGCAGGAACCTGATGTCGAGCGTCATCTTCCTCGTGTTCCGGCGCATGCGCGCGCCGATGATCCTGCTGATCGCGATCTACGCGGTCGCGGTCCTCGGCCTGAGCCTGATCCCCGGCGTGGACGCCGACGGGCGGCCCGCGCCGCCGATGAGCATCTTCCACGCGTTCTACTTCGTCAGCTACACCGCGACGACGATCGGCTTCGGCGAACTGCCGGCGACCTTCGGCGACGCGCAGCGAATGTGGACGACGGTGATCATCTATCTGTCGGTGGTCGGCTGGAGCTATCTGATCGTGACCCTGTTCGGGCTCGCGCAGGACAGGGCCTTCCAGCACGCGCTGGCCACCGGAAGATTCGTGCGCGAGGTGCGCGGGCTCAAGCAGCCCTTCTATCTGATCTGCGGCTGCGGCGAGACCGGCCGCTCGCTGCTGCGCGCACTCGACACGCTCGATCTGCGCTGCGTGGTGATCGACATCGACGAGAACCGGGTCAACGAACTCGAGCTGGAAGACCTGCGCGGCGACGTGCCGGCGATCGTCGGCGACGCGAGATCGCCGCAGCTGCTCGAGCTCGCCGGCCTGACGCACCCGCGCTGCCGGGGCGCGCTCGCACTGACCAACGACGACGCGGTCAATCTCGCGGTGGCGGCGAGCGCGCGCCTGCTCAACCCGGACCTGCGGGTCATCGCACGTGCGCAGTCCCCGATGGCCGCCGCGAACATGACCTCGTTCGGCGTGCGCCACGTGATCAACCCGTTCGAGAAGTTCGCCGACTATCTGCGGCTGGCGATGCGCGAGCCGGACTGCTACCGGCTGCTCGACTGGCTGCTCGCGCTGCCGGGAACGCGTCTGCGCACCGAGCGCGCGCCGCCGCGCGGCGAGTGGGTGATCTGCGGACACGGTCGGTTCGGCAAGGCGGTGGCCGAGCGGCTGAGCGCCGAAGGCGCACTGCTGCGCATCGTCGATCCGGACGCCGCGGTTGCGGGCGCGGCCTCGGGAATCACCGGCGTCGGGACCGAAGCGCCGGTGCTGGAAGCCGCCGGAGTCCGGCGGGCCGAGGGCCTGGTGGCCGGCACCGACAACGACATCAACAACCTGGCGATCGCGGTGACCGCGCGCGAGATCAACCCGGACATCTTCCTCGCGGTGCGCCAGAACCAGATCGCCAACCGCAAGCTGTTCAACGGCATCGAAGCGGACCTGCTGATGGTCGCCAGCGAGATCATCGCGCACGAGTGCTTCGCACTGCTCACCGCGCCGCTGCTGGGTCGCTTCCTCGAGGTCGTCCAGGGCCAGCGCGACCCGTGGGCGCACGCCCTGATCGAGCGGCTGAGCAAGGTGTTCGGCGACCGCGCGCCCGAACTGTGGAGCGCGCGAATCGACCGTGCCAGCGCCCCGGCGCTCGTCCGCTGGCTTGCCGAGGGGCACCAGCGAACGACGCTCGCCGACGTGCTGCGCGACCCGCTCGACCGTCAGCGCTCGCTGGACTGCATTGCGCTGCTGATGGTGCGTGGCGACGGCAGCGAGGTCATCCTGCCGGACGGCGACGAGGAACTGCGACCGATGACCTCGGTGCTCTTCGCCAGCACGATCGCCGCGCGTTCGAGGATGGAGATGACCGCGCGCAATGCCAACGAACTCGAATACGTGTGCACCGGCAACGATCGGCGCGGCGGCTGGCTCGCGCAGTTCTTCGGCAGCATCGGCAGACGTGGCGCAGCGGTGGTGACGCGGCGCTGACCTGCTCACGCGAACGTTTCGCCGCGATCGGCCCTCACGGCCGCATTCGAGAATGTCGGGCACGCGAGCGAATTCGAGAATGTCGGGCACGCGGCCGCATGAGAAAATTCCAGGCACGCGGCGTTGCGGCAGCATCGCCCTCGACCCACATCACGCAGGAGCATCGATGGCGCAGGAACCGGCATTCGAAGGCACGCTTCACTGGGCTGGCCAGCCGCAGGACCGGCCCTTCGACTACGACCACTACAACCGCGAGACGACCCTGGAATTCGAGGGCGGCGCGCGCATCGGGGCGTCCTCGCCGTCCGTGTTCAAGGGCGACGACACGCGCGCCAATCCCGAGACGCTGATGCTCGGGTCGCTGATGCAGTGCCACTTCCTGACGTTCATGGCGATCGCCGCCAAGTCCCGGGTCCCGGTGGCCTCGTATTCGGACCGTGCGTCGGGCCGTCTGGGCATGCGGGACGGCAAGATGCGTTACGTCGAGGTCGTGCTTCGGCCCAAGGTCGGTTTCGTTGATCCCGCGCACGCCGAGAAGCTCGCGATGCTGCACGAGAAGGCGCACGCGCACTGCTTCATGTCGAACTCGGTGAACTTCCCGATCAGGGTGGAAGCCGATCTTGGCTGACACGCACGCCCGCATCGTGGGCAACGAGCAGTCGAGCGGGGCTACGCAGCGGAACGACGCGCCGGTCGCGGCGACCGACGCGCAGCACCCGCACATTCGCAGCTTCTCGGGTCGCCGCGGCCATTTCACGACGGGGCAGCGCTCGGCTTACGAGCGGCTGCTGCAGGTCTACGGCATCGACTACCGCAACGAGCGCCTGGATCCGGTGGCCTGCTTCGGACGCCACGCTCCGCTGGTGCTGGAAATCGGTTTCGGCATGGGCGAGACGACCGCGTCGATCGCCGCGGCCCGGCCGGACACCGATTTCCTCGGCGTCGAGGTCTACCCGGCAGGCGTCGGCAGCCTGCTGCTGCGCATCGAGACGCAGGGCCTGGGCAACCTGCGCATCGTGCAGCACGACGCGGTCGAGGTGGTGCGCGACATGCTGGCGCCGGACAGCCTCGCCGGGATCCACGTCTTCTTCCCGGACCCCTGGCCCAAGGCGAGACACCACAAGCGCAGGCTGATCCAGCCGGCGTTCGTGTCGTTGCTCGCCAGTCGACTGAAACCCGGCGGCTATCTGCACTGCGCGACCGACTGGGAGCACTACGCGGTGCAGATGCTCTCGGTGCTGTCGGGCGAGCCCCTGCTCGCCAATGCCGCCGGCCCGGTGCAACTGGCCGACGCCGCGGCGCTGTGTGCCGGGTTCGCACCGCGCCCCGAATACCGTCCGCAGACCAAGTTCGAGCGCCGCGGCCTGCGGCTCGGTCATCAGGTCTGGGACGTGGTCTTCGTCAGGCGGCCCAGCTGACGACGCCGGTCCACGCAGTCACCAGCACGATCAGTCCGAACGCGATCCGGTACCAGACGAAGGGGATGAAGTCGTGTGTGGCCACGTAGCGCAGCAGCCAGTGCACGCACATCAGCGCGCTGACGAACGCGAGTATCAGGCCGACGCCGAACAGCGGTAGGTCGGCCGGGCTGAGCAGGTCGCGGTACTTCCAGGTGTCGTAGACCCCCGCGCCGATCAGCGTCGGGATCGCGAGAAAGAACGAGAACTCGGTGGCCGCCTTGCGCGACAGGCCGAACAGCATGCCGCCGATGATGGTGGCGCCTGAGCGGCTCGTGCCGGGAATCAGCGCGAACGACTGTGCGATGCCCACCTTCAGCGCGTCGAGCGGCGTCATCGCGTCGATCTCGACGATCCGCGGCGCGTGCCCGAGGCGGCGCTGGCGCAGTTCCACCCACAGGATCACCAGCCCGCCGACGATGAATGCGCTGGCCACCGGCACCGGGCGGAACAGGAACGCCTTGATGTAATGGCCGAACAGCACGCCCAGCACCGCCGCCGGAATGAAGGCGATCACCACGTTCAGCGCGAAACGCTGCGCCGACCGGTCGCTGAACAGGCCGGAGATCACCGCGGCGATGCGGCTGCGGTAGTACCAGACGACCGAGAACATCGCGCCGGTCTGGATCGCCACGTCGAACAGTTTCTCCTTCTCGCCCTCGAACCCGAGCAGACTGCCCGCGAGGATCAGGTGACCGGTGCTGGAGATCGGCAGGAACTCGGTGAGTCCCTCGACGATCCCGAGGATCGCGGCCTTCGCGAGCAAGGGCAGCGCGTAGAGAACTTCGAACATGGGTGGTCCCCTCCAGGGTGCGAACGATACATCACGCGATACCTCACGCGATACGTCGCCGGATGCCGCGTTCCGCCGCCGGCGTCCGCCCGCGACGCTCGGTTTGACCGGTCGGCGGAGTCCCCCTAGAATTACTGACTCGTCAGTTATTAAAATGATACCGACCGCTTCCGTCCGCACGCCCCGCTGGGAGAGGCGCAAGGAGAGCCGCCCCGCGGAACTGCTTGCCGCGGCGCTCGACATCTTCGTCGAGCGCGGCTTCGCCGCTACCCGGCTCGAGGAGGTCGCCACGCGCGCCGGCGTCAGCAAGGGCACGCTGTACCTGTACTTCGAGAGCAAGGAAGAACTGTTCAAGGCGGTGGTGCGAGAGACGATCGTGCCGCTGATCCAGGACTTCCGGCGCGACATCGAAAGCTCCGGTGCGTCCGGCCCGGAACTGCTGCCGCGATTCTTCGGCGAATGGTGGCGCCATTTCGGATCGACGCGGCTGGCGGGAATCGCCAAGCTGATCGTCGCCGAGGCCGGCAACTTTCCGGAACTCGCGCGCTTCTTTCACGCCGAGGTGATCCTGCCCAACGACGCGCTGCTCTGCGCGATCGTCGAGCGCGGGATCGCGCGCGGCGAATTCGCGCCGATCGACGTCAAGGCGGCGATACCCATCTGGATGGCGCCGCTGGTGCTCAAGGCGATCTCGGCCCACTCGCTCGATGCGATCTGCGACCACGACGAACTGATCGACGCCGACCGATTCCTTCGTGCGCACACCGGATTCGTGATGTCGGCCCTCAGGCCGTCCCCGCAGGTACCGAAGCGACCACAGAAGAAACATTCAAGATGAAGAAGCGTTTTCTGCTCGCGGCACTCATTCTCGGCGCGGCGGTCGTCGCCGGCGTCGTCTGGCTCCAGGTGCGCCCGGCCGCGGCGCAGAAGGCGACCACGCCGTCCGGTGTGACGACGGCCCCGGGCTCGACGACGGCCCCGGGCTCGACGGCGGCCTCGGGCTCGACGGCGGCCCCGGGCTCGAAGGCGGGCTCGACCGCCGGCGCCGGCGCGCCCCCACCCGACTTCATCGAGTTGTCCGCCAACGACCTGCTCACCGTCGCGCCCACTTCGCTCGTGCGGACGATTCCGCTGACCGGAACGCTGAAGCCGGTGCGGCAGGGACTGGTGCGCGCCAAGGTAGCGGGCGAACTCGTCGAACTCAAGGTCCGCGAAGCCATGGCGGTCAAGCAGGGGGACCTGATCGCCCGGATCGATCCGGCCGACTTCCAGGCGCGGGTGCGCGAGCGCGAAGCGCTCGAGCGAAGCGCCAGGGCGCAGCTCGAACAGGCGCAGCGCACTCTCGAGAACAATCGGC
>JAHEDO010000029.1 GCA_024641185.1 Burkholderiaceae bacterium
CCTGCGCGTTCGCACAACGGCGCGGCCGGCGATCGGCGCCGGCCGTTGAGTTCGGCGCGTCGCCGATCAGCTGGCGGGCTCCAGCGGATACAGCGCGTTGCCCGCGTCGTCGACCCGATGGCAGGCTACGCGATGCCCGGCCAGCACCTCGCGCAGTTGCGGTTCTTCGCTGTGGCAGCGCGCGTCCGCGAACGGGCAGCGCCCGGCGAAGCGGCAACCCGGCGGTACGTTGATAGGGCTTGGCGGGTCGCCCTGCAGCCGGATCCTGCGGCCCCGGCCGCGCGCGCGCGGGTCGAACGACGGCGCGGCGGACCACAGCGCGAGCGTGTACGGGTGCAGCGGCCGCTCGAACAGCGACTCGCGATTGGCCTGCTCGGCGATTCGTCCGAGGTACATCACCGCGATGTCGTCGCACATGTGGCGAACGACGCCGAGATCGTGCGAGATGAACAGGTAGGTCAGGCCGAAGTCCTTCTGCAGGCGCTGCATCAGGTTGAGCATCTGCGCCTGGATCGCGACGTCCAGCGCGGAGACCGGCTCGTCGCAGACGACCAGATCCGGGTTGGCGGCGAGCGCACGCGCCAGCACGATACGCTGGCGCTGTCCGCCGGAAAACTGGTGGGGGAAGAGCATCAGTTGCTCCGGGCGAAGACCGGTCTGCAGGAAGAGCTCGCGGGCACGCTGCGGCCTGCCGGCCGGATCTCCGACGTCCATCAGGTCGAGCGCCTCGCGGATCGCGTCGCCGGCGCGCTTGCGCGGGTTCAGCGAGGCGTACGGGTCCTGGAATACCATCTGAAAGCGGCGGCGGACCTTGCGCAGCGCCTCGCCTTCGAGTGCACCGATGTCCTGGTCACCGAGCAGGATGCGCCCGGCAGTCAGCTCCACCAGCCGCATCACCGCCAGCGCCGTCGTGCTCTTGCCCGACCCGCTCTCGCCGACGATGCCGAAGGTGGTGCCTCGCTTCACCGAGAAGCTCAGACCGTCGACCGCGCGCACCACCGCCTTGGCGTGGAACAGTCCGCCGCCGATCGGGAAGTGGACCTTCAGGTCCTCGACGCGCAGCAGGGCAGGTTCGTCGCTCAAGCGGCCTCTCCCTCGGCGAACAGCCAGCACACGACGCGGTGCCTTCCGCCGGCCACGCGCAGCTCGGCCGGTTGCTGGGTCCGGCAGCGCGGCTGCACGTGCTTGCAGCGATCGGCGAACGCGCAGCCGCCACGCCGTTCGAGCAGCGAGGGCACGGTGCCCGGAATCTCCTCGAGCGGCTCGCCACGCACCGCAGTGCGCCGGCCCGGCGCGCAGGCGATCAGCCCCTGCGTGTAGGGATGAAGCGGCTCCTCGAGGATCTGTTCGACCGAGCCCTCCTCGACGATGCGCCCGGCGTACATCACCGCCACCCGGTCGGTCATCTCGGCGACCGCGCCCATGTCGTGGGTGATCAGGATTACCGAGGCGCCGGTGGTGCTGCGCAGATCGGAGATCAGGTCGAAGATCTGCGCCTGCACGGTCACGTCGAGCGCGGTGGTCGGCTCGTCGGCGATCAGCACGCCGGGGTTGCAGGCCAGCGCCATCGCGATCATCACCCGCTGGCGCATTCCGCCCGAGAACTGGTGCGGGTATTCGTCGACGCGCCGGCGCGCGGCCGGAATGCCGACCGACTCGAGCATCTCGACGGCGCGCTCGTGCGCGGCCCTGCGGTCCAGGCGCTGGTGCAGTCGCACCGCCTCGGCGATCTGCTCGCCGACGGTGAACACCGGGTTCAGCGAGGTCATCGGCTCCTGGAAGATCATCGAGACGCGGTTGCCGCGCACGTCGCGCATCGCCGCGTCGTCCAGGCCCAGCAGATCGCGCCCGTCGAAGACCACTTCACCCGCGGTGATCCTTCCCGGCGGATCCGGGATCAGCCTCATGATCGCCAGCGCGGTCATGCTCTTGCCGCATCCGGACTCGCCGACCAGCCCCATCGTTTCGCCCGGGCGCAGCGCGAAGCTCACGCCCTCGAGCACCCGCGCCACGCCCTTGCGGGTCTGGAACTCGACGCACAGGTCGCGCACGTCGAGCAGCGGCGCCGCCTCGGCGGGGGCACCGCGGACCGGGGTCGGAGCGTCCTGTCGCGCCGGCGCCGGGTCGGGGGGCGTGTCGCTCATCGCTGGTGCAGCCTCGGATTGAACGCGTCGTTCAGCCCGTCGCCGATCAGGCTGACCGCGAGCACCGTGACGAAGATCGCGATGCCTGGAAAGGTCACTCCCCACCAGCACTCGAGGATGTTGCGCCGGTTCGCGCCGATCATCATCCCCCAACTCATCACGTTGGGGTCCGACAGGCCCAGGAAGCTCAGACCCGCCTCGAACAGGATCGCCACGCCGATGATCAGCGTGGCCGAGACGATGAGCGGCGGCAGCGCATTGGGCAGGATCTCGCGCAGCATCAGTCGGACGTTGCCCGCGCCCAGTGCGCGCGCGGCGCTGACGTACTCAAGTTTGCGCAGCCGCATGAACTCGGCGCGAGCCAGGCGCGCGGTCGAGGTCCAGCTGACCGCGCCGATCGCGATCGTCACCACCAGCAGCGACGGCGAGAACAGCGTGACCAGCACCATCGCGAACAGCAAAGAGGGAAGCACCTGGAAGAGCTCGGTGACGCGCATCAGGCCCTCGTCGACCCAGCCGCCGAAGTAGCCGGCGAGCGCGCCGACCAGTATGCCGATGGTGACGGTGATCAGCGCGGCGGACAGGCCTACGGTGACCGTCGCGCGGCCGCCGACCACCATGCCGGCCAGGATGTCGCGTCCGAGGTAGTCGGTGCCCAGCCAGACATTGCGGTCGGTGAAGGGCTCGGTGAAGGGCGCGCCCATCAGGTCGAAGGCGTCAACCGGGTACAGCGTCGGACCGACGAGCATCGTGAGCACGACCAGCGTCAGCAGGCCCAGCCCGAGCAGAGCGGCCTTGTTGCGTCGGAACACGCGCCAAGCCTCCTTCGACGGCGACAGCGCCTCGAACTCGGGGTGCGGCGAGGCGTTCACGGCGGCCTCGGTTCGGGGAGCGTTCATGTCGTCCGGTCAGCGGGTGCGCAGGCGCGGATCGATCCACCGGTAGGTGAGATCGGTGAGCAGGTTCGCGACGATCACGAGGATCGCCGAGAAGGTGAGTGCGCCCAGCAGCGTCGGGTAGTCGCGCCCGAGGATCGAGTCGAGCGCGAGCGTCCCCAGGCCCGGCCAGGAGAACACCGTTTCGACGAGCACGGCCCCCGAGATCAGGTTGCCGAACTGCAGCCCCGCGATGGTCACGATCGGCATCAGCGCGTTGCGCAGCGCGTGCTTGTACACGACCATGCGTTCAGCCAGCCCCTTCGCGCGCGCGGTGCGGATGTAGTCGGAACTCAGCACCTCGAGCATGCTCGCGCGCGCGAGTCGGCTGTACTGCGCCAGATAGATGATCGCCAGCGTGAACGCCGGGAGCACCAGATGGTGCGCGACGTCCATCGAGGTCGTCCAGAAGTCGCCGTAGATGCGCGGGTCGCTCATGCCCGCGATCGGCATGATCGGCCAGACTTTGCCGAACAGGATCACCAGCAGGATGCCGGTCCAGAACACCGGCATCGCGTAACCGATCAGCGATAGGATCGTGATGGCCCCGCTGGCGACGCTCTCCGGGCGCTGGGAGGCGTACACGCCCAGCAGCGTGCCGATCAGGATCGCGGTGAGCAGCGCCGTCAGCACCAGCAGGATCGTGGGCCCGAGCCGCTGCAGGATCAGGTCGACAACCGGCTGGTTCAGCAGGTACGACTTGCCGAGGTCGCCGGTGACGGCCTTGGTCATATAGGTGACGTACTGCCCGGTCACCGGACGGTCGAGCCCGTAGTTCTTGCGGATCTGTTCGAGCACCTCGGCGTCGGCACCGCCCATCTCCCCGGCGATCACCAGCGCCGGATCGCCCGGCGCCGCGTGGATCAGCACGAAGTTGACGGTGAGGACCGCGAGGATCAGGCCGACCGCGTAGGCGAGCCGCTTGATCAGCAGGGTGATGAAGCGCACGGTCTGCCTCGCCGCGGGCCTTGGCCAGCCTCAGGCCTTGCGGATCCCCATCTCGTCGAGCGGGGAGATGAGCCCCCAGACGCTGGTCGGACGGTTCTGCACATTGGTCCTGTAGCCGACATTGAAGTTCACCTCCTGCACGAAGGCCACCGGGCAGTCGTCGACGACGATCTTCTGGAACTCCTGATATAGCGCCTTGCGCTTGGCCACGTCCATCTCCTTGCCAGCCTGCGCGAGCAACTCGTCGACCTTCGAGTTCGAGTAGCTCTGGGTGTTCGACCAGATCACGCCCTTGCGGATGTTCGAGCTCAGCCAGGTGCGATGCACGCCGATCACCGGGTCGCCCCAGTTCCAGACCGAGTCGAGCGTCATGTCGAACTCGAAGCTCGAGACGCGCCGGGCCCAGGTCGGAAAGTCGGGCGAGGAGCGCAGCGTGACTTCGATGCCGACCTTGGCGAGCGCGGGCTTCAGGTACTCCTGCATCACCTTCATGTCCGAGGAGCCCGGGATCGCGTCGACGGTGAGTCCGAAACGTGTGCCGTCGGCCTTGGCCTTCAGACCCGCGGCGTCGAGCAGCGCGCCCGCCTTGGTCAGGTCGTGCTTGTAGTGCTCGACGTTCGGGTTGTGGAAGGGGCTCGCGGAGACGATCGGGCCGACGGCGCGCATGTGCACGCCGCCCAACAGCGTCTTCAGGATGAAGTCCTTGTCGATCGCGTAGTTGATCGCCTGGCGCACGCGCTTGTCGGCGAGTTGCGCATGCTTGGTGTTGAACGCGAGCCAGATGATCGGTCCGATCGCGGGCCCGCTGTTGGACTGCACGAAGACGTTGGGTGCCTTCTTCGCGCGCTCGATCTGCAGCGGATCGGTGATGCCGGAGTGGATGTCGATCTCGCCGCGCTCCAGCGCGAGCAGCAGGCTGGCCGGATCCTTGTATTCCTTGACGATCAGGCGGTCGAGCAGCGGGCGACCCTTGACGAAGAAATCGTCGAAGCGCTCCAGGATGATGTGCTCGCCGGGCTTGAACTCGACCAGCTTGAACGGGCCCGAGCCGACCGGGTTCGCGTTGCGCGGGTGGGTCTTGATGTCCTGGCCGTCGCCGAAGATGTGCTTCGGGATGATCGGGCAGAACGAGGTCGACATCGCCAGAACCAGCGCCGGGTGCGGCTCGGACAGGCGAACGACCGCCGTGTGCGGGTCGGAGATGGTCACCGCGTTGACCGGTGCGAGCATGGTCTTGAACGGGTGGTTGTCGCGCACCGTCTCGATCGAGAACTTCACGTCCTCGGCGGTCACCGGCTTGCCGTCGTGGAACTTCGCGTCCTTGCGCAGGTGCAATGTGATGCTGCGCGAGTCGTCGGACACCTCCCAGCGCTCGGCAAGGAAGGGCTGCGGCTTCCAGTTCGCGTCCAGTCGCACCGGCGTTGCGAACAGTTGCGCGGCGGGCATCATCGTCGCGATCCCCGACTGCACCGCGGAATTCAGGTGGCGCGCCTTCTGCGTCGTGCCGATGACCACCACGCCCCCCCGCGCGACCTGCGCGAGCAGCGACTCCGGAATGCCGAAGAGCGAGGTCGCCGCACCGGCCACACCGGCTTTGATCAGGTCACGTCTGGTCCAGGTCGCCATCGTATTCCTCCGTATGCATGGCCCGCCGCGGCGCATACCGACCCCGCGGCGCGGTGCCCGCATCGGCGCCCACGGCCTGTGGGCCGGGTTGTGCGGTCGATCATACTCAAGCGATACCGGGGCGGACTGCCGCATCGGCAGTAAATGGAACATGCGATACTCGATTCGTGCAATCGGTGCAATTCGAATGGCTCGGGCTCGGTGTCGCGCTGGGCTGCGGGCTGCTCATCGGCGTCGAGCGCGAGCGGCGCAAGGGTCACGGCGTCACCCGCGCACCGGCGGGCGTGCGCACCTTCGCGGTCACCGCGCTGGCGGGCGCATTCGCGCAGGCGCTCGACGAACCCTTGCTGATCGTCGCGGGGGCGGTTCTGGTGCTGCTGCTGGGCGCGATCAGTCACTGGAAGTCGACGTCGCGGGATCCCGGCATGACGACCGAGCTGGCGCTGTTCGTCACCTTCCTGCTGGGCGTGACTGCGATGCGCAACGCTGCGTTCGCGGCGGGCGGCGCGGCCGCGGTGACCATCCTGCTGGCCGCGCGCCATGGACTGCACCGCTTCTCGACCCGCACGCTGCGCGAGAGCGAACTTCGAGACGGACTGATCCTCGCCGGTGCTGCGCTGATCGTGCTCCCGCTGGTCCCGGCGCGGCAGATCGAGTGGCTGGCGGGATTCAATCCGCGCACGATGTGGCGCCTCGTCGTGTTGCTGCTCGTCCTCCAGGCGGCGGGCTATGTCGCGATGCGGCTGGCCGGACCGCGGGTCGGACTGTCGCTATCCGGTCTCGCTTCAGGGTTCGTGTCGAGCACGGCGACGTTCGCCGCAATGGGGGCGCGCGCTCGCACCGACGCGGAACTGGGGCGGGCTGCGGTCGCCGGGGCGCTGATCTCGAACGTCGCGACGATCATTCAGCTCGTCCTGGTCACGCTGACCGTGTCGCCCGAGATGCTGGGGGGGCTGTGGCCGGTCTATCTGGCCGGCGGGGCCGCGGCGATCGCGGGTGCTGCGATCGCGACGCTGCGGCCATCGATCGGCGACCCGCGACCGCCCCTGCTGGAGCGGGTATTCGATCTGTGGCGTTCGCTCGCGTTCGCCGCGGTGCTGACCGGCGTGACCGCGCTTGCCGCGTTTGCCGGCGACCGTTTCGGGGCGTCGGCGGTGGCCGGCGCGGCGGCGCTGGCCGGCTTCGTCGACGTGCACGCCGCGACCGCCTCGGTGGCCACGCTGGTGCAGTCCGAGCGAATTCCAGTCGCGGCGAGCGCTTTGCCGGTACTGTTGGCGTTCACGACGAACACGGCCAGCAAGCTGGCCGCCGCCTGGGCCGGCGGCGGACTGCCGTTTGCCGCGAAGGTCATGCCGGGCACGGTGCTTCTGCTCGGCGTCGTTTGGGGGAGCTGGTGGTGGCTGAGATGAGAGACCGGACACCAAACGGGCGGGACGGCGATGAAACCGCTTGCACTCGCGCGCGAGCCAATGCGTGCGCGCCGACGCGCCGGCGCCTGCTGGTCGGGGCGACGATCGCGCTGTTGCCGAGCGCGAGGGCGGTGCTCGCCGCCGGTGAGAAGACCGTGGATCCGCTGCAGTCGTCGATGAGCTACGCCGAACTCACCGGCAGCCTGTTCACTGCCGCGCCGGCCGATCCTTTCCGGGCGCCGAAGGTGAGCGAGATCCGGGTGCCCGAGTTCCCCGGTGCGACATCGATTTGGGGCGCGACCGGCCGGGACGCGCACGGCCGGATCTGGTTCGGCGTGTCGGTGTCGCGTTCGCGCAGCAGCGCCCGCCTCATGCGGTACGACCCGCTCGCGCAGCGATGGTCCGAGCGTGGCGTGGTAACCGAGCAGTTGAAGAGCGCCGGGCTTGCGCGTGCCGATGAGGGCCAGGCGAAGATCCACTCTCGGATCGTTCCCGCGGGCGACGGCCGGCTCTACTTCACGTCGATGGACGAGGAGGGCGAGGCCGAGGACGGATCGGCGCTGCCTCGCTGGGGCGGCCATCTCTGGCGCATCGACGAGGAAACCGGGCGCTGGGAACACCTGCTGCGCTGTCCGGAGGCGCTGATTGCGGCCTCCGGTGCCGGGCGCTACGTGTTCGCCTGGGGCTACTGGGGACACGTGCTGTACTCGTACGACACGGTCGAGGCAAAGGTGCGCCGAGCGGCGGTTGGTTCGGTCGGCGGCCACATCTCGCGCAACTTCGTCACCGACGCTGCAGGGCACGCATGGGTGCCGCGGGTGGTTCGAGCCGGCGACGGTTCGCTGTCCGCATCTCTGGTCGAATACGACGGCACACTTCGGGAGATTCAGGCGACGCCGCTCGAGTTCTACCTGGGCAAGGGATCGCCCGAAGGCAACCACGGGATCACCGGACTGGCGTGGCTGCCGGACGGCAAGGTGGCATTCACGACGGCGCGCGGCTACCTGTATCTGATTTCGCCGCGTCGCGACGGGCCCGCCGATGTCACGCCGATGGGCTGGCTGCACCCCGACGGCGAATCGTACGCATCGTCGCTGTTCGCCTATGGCGGCACCGTGCTTGCCGGTGTGGTCGCCCGCCAAAACCGCTTCGATTGGGTCGTCTACGAATTGCGCAGTCGAATCGGTCTGGCTCAACCGTTGGATACCCTGGGGCTGCGCAACGTGCTGCTCTACGGGTCGGTCAGCCGCGACAACGCGGGGCGCATGTACGTAGTCGGTTGGGCCGCGAACGGGCGGGGCGGGCAGCGGCCGCTGGTGCTCCAACTGACGCCGCCGGCCTGAGGCGCGCACGCGACACGCCGCGCCGCACGGGCCCGGTGACCGTGGTCCGACCGGGCTGGCATCGCGTCTCGCCGTTGCTCGCTGTTCGCTGCTCGTTACTGATACGCCTGATACTTCTCCAACAACCTGACCGGCTTGTTCAGCGCGTCACGCCGGAACGGATCGCCGAGTTCCCGCGTGCACATCAGCTCGATCACGGTGGTCTTGCCCTCGGCCTGCGCCCGGGCGGACTCGCGCAGCGCCGGACCCACGTCGGAGAGCTTCTCGACCCGGATGCCCTCGCAGCCGAAGGCTTTCGCGATCCCGGCCCAGCTCGGGTTGTCCAGGTTCACGCCCAGGAACCGGTTCTTGTAGAAGTCGACGTGGTTCTTCTTCTCCGCGCCCCACTGCTCGTTGTTGAACAGACAGACCGTGACGCCGATCTTCTCGCGCGCGCAGGTCAGCAGCTCGTTGAAGCTGATGCCCCAGGCGCCGTCGCCGACGTAGGCGATCGCGGGCCGATCGGGCGCGGCGACCTTCGCCCCCACGATCACCGGGAACGCATATCCGCAGTTGCCGAACGCACCGGCGGCGAACATCGAACGCGGCTTTTCGAAGCGCAGGTAGGAATTGGCCACCTGACAGATGTTTCCGATGTCGGTGGACACCATCGCGTCGGCGGGCATCGCGCGTTCGAGCTCGCGCAACACCTGGCGCGGATGCATCCGGTTCGATCCCTTGACCACCTCCAGCGACCAGTCGTCCTGCTCCTGCACCCAGTCCTTGAGTTCCTGTTCCCAGCGCGCCTTCTCGGCCTTGAGCGTCGCGTCGCGCTCCGCGCGATTCGCACTCCCCGCAAGCTTCATTGCCTTCAGGCGCGAGACCAGCGCCGCCGCCGCGGCCCTGGCATCGCCGCAGATGCCCACCGAGATCGGCTTGACGAGGCCCAGCATCTTCGGATCCGCGTCGATCTGGATGATCTTCGCGCTCTTGGGCCAGTAGTCGGTGCCGTACTGCGGCAGCGTTCCGAACGGACCCAGCCGCGAGCCCAGCGCAACGACGACGTCTGCCTTGGCGACGATGCTCATCGCCGCCTTCGAGCCGTGATAGCCGATCGGGCCGCACCACAACGGATGAGATGCAGGGAAAGAGTCGTTGTGCAGGTAACTGTTGATCACCGGCGCGTGCAGCAGTTCGGCCAGTGCGATCGCTTCGGCCTGGGCTTCCGACATGATCACGCCGCCCCCGGCCAGGATCACCGGGAACTTCGCGCCGGCCAGCAGCTGCGCGGCCTCGGCGAGTGCCGCCTCGCCGCCGGCGCCGCGCTCGATGCGGATGGGGCTCGGCACCTCGAGCTCGGCTTCGCCGTAGAAGAAATCGCGTGGAATGTTGATCTGCGCCGGGCCCATGTCGAGCATCGCCCGGTCGAACGCGCGGCCGGTCAGCTCGGCGATGCGCTTCGGGTTGTTGATGTGCGCCTGGAACTTGGTGATCTTCGAGAAGATCGGCAGCTGCTCGGTCTCCTGGAACCCGCCCAGGCCCATCGACATGCTGCCCGTCTCCGGCGTGATCGCGATCACCGGGCTATGCGCCCAGTAGGCCGCCGCGACCGCGGTGACGAAGTTGGTGATTCCCGGGCCGTTCTGCCCGATGCACACGCCGTGGCGGCCCGAGACGCGCGAATAGCCGTCGGCCATGTGCGCGGCGCCCTGCTCGTGAGCGACCGGGATGAAGCGGATGCCGGCGGCCGGGAACAGATCGAGGGCGTCCATGTAGGCCGAGCCCACGATGCCGAACACGTCGGTGACGCCCTGGGCGACGAGCGTCTCGATGAAGGCTTCGGAGTAGGTCATCCGCTGCTTCCCGGCGGTGACGATGCGGTGCAGCGGCAGCGGCTTGTTCATGGAATCTCCTCGAATAGATCGGCTCATTCTCCCGTGCCGCGACTCGATCGCAAGCCACGACGCAGGATTCCGGACTGTGCAATTCCGTTTTCTGCATAATGGCGGTCGGAGGGACAACCAATCATGATCCTCGAAGACACAGAGACTTCCGGAGAAGCGGTTCCGGCAGGCTCGGCGATCCTGCGCGCAATGCGGATCCTGGAGGCGATCGCCGGATCGGACGGACCATTGCAGCTCGCGGAGATCTGCCGCGAGGTCGATCTGCCCAAGCCCACCGTGTATCGCATTCTTGCGACGCTGGAGCACGCCGGACTGGTCGGGCGCGAGCCGGGAAGCAAGCGCTACGGTTGCGCCGAACGCCTGAACGCGCTGGCCGGGCAGACGCTGCTGCGCTCGCCAAACCGGGCGGCGCGCCGCGCGGTGCTCGAGGAACTCGTGGAGCAGGTCGGCGAGACCTGCAATCTGACGATACCGAACAACAACGCGGTGCTCTATCTGGACCGGGTCGAGACGTCCTGGCCGCTGCGCATTTCGCTGGGCCCGGGCTCGAGGGTTCCGCTGTACGCGTCGGCGAGCGGCAAGCTGTTCCTCAGCGCCATGCCCAAGCGAAGCCGGGAGCGCTTCCTTCGGGTCACGCCGCTGATTCCGCATACGGCGAACACGCTGGTCGACCCCGTCATGCTCTCGCGCGAGCTCGACACGATTCGCAGCGACGGCTACTCGACGGACAACGAGGAGTACCTGACCGGAATCTGCTGCCTGGCGGTGCCGGTGCGCGAGGCCGACGGCCGACTGGTCGCGGCGCTCGCCGTCCACGCCCCGGCGTCGCGGATGCGCGTCGATCAGGCCAAGGAGTTCCTGCCCCTGCTGCGCCAGGCGGCCGACGCCGTGGCGCAGACGGTCGACTGGTAGGCGCATGCCGGCGCCGTCGTTCCGTTCGACACGACTTGCGGCCCGGCGCTCGATCGTGCGTTCCGTTTGCCACGATTCCGGGCTTGCCGCTCAGCGGTGCGCCCACTAGGCTGGCGCAAACCCGCGCGTCACGACGACGCGACGTTTCGACACTGGAGATCACCATGGGCCATTCCGACCCGCAACTCGAAGTCCAGGCGCGCCAGCAGTACTGGATGCCGTTCTCCGCGAACAAGGAGTTCAAGCAGGAGCCGCGCATGTTCGTGCGTGCGCAGGGCATGTACTGCTACACCCCCGACGGCCGCGAAGTGATCGACGCGTCATCGGGCCTGTTCTGCGTCGCCGCGGGCCACTGCCGGCCCGAGATCGCGAAGGCCGTGTACGAGCAGATGAGCACGCTCGACTACATCGCCCCGTTCCTGCGCGCGCATCCGAAGGCGTTCGAGCTGGCCAGCCGGGTCGCCGAGTACACCCCGGAAGGAATGAACCGCGTCTTCTTCGTGAACTCCGGCTCGGAGTCGGTCGACACCGCGATGAAGATGGCGCTGATGTATCACAGAGTGAAGGGCGAGCCGCAGCGCCAGCTCTTCATCTCGAGAGAGCGCGCGTATCACGGTGTGAACATGGGCGGCGTGGCGCTCGCCGGCATGGTCAACAATCGCCGCGCGTTCGGCGTCGGGCTGGCCGGGGTCTACCACATGCGCCACACCGCGCTGCCCGAGAACCGCTTCGTCAGGGGCCAGCCGGAAAAGGGCGCGGACCTCGCCGAGGACCTGCTGCGCTTCTGCCAGCTCTACGGCGGCGAGAACATCGCGGCGGTGTTCGTCGAACCGACCGCCGGCTCGTTCGGATGCCTGCCGCCTCCGAAGGGCTACCTGAACCGGCTGCGCGAGATCTGCGACGCGCACGGCATCCTGCTGGTGTTCGACGAGGTGATCACCGGCTGGGGGCGGATGGGCGCGAACTTCGGCGCGCAGGCCTTCGGCGTCACGCCGGACATCATGACGATGGCGAAGGCGATCACGAACGGCGCGCAGCCGATGGGTGCGGTCGTCGCGCGCCAGCACGTCTACGACGCGATCACCGAGGCAGGACCGGAGCGCGGTGTGGAATTCTTCCACGGCTACACCTATTCCGCGCATCCCGCGGCCTGCGCAGCCGGGCTCGCGATGATGGACATCATTCGCGACGAGCGGCTGATCGATCGCGCGCGCGACATGAGCCCGTATTTCCTCGACGCGGTGTACTCGCTGAAGGACCTGCCGATCGTCACCGACATCCGTGGCGTGGGCATGATGGCGGCGGTCGACGTGGCGGTCGACAAGGCGCCGGGCGCGCGCGGCCACGAGGTGCAGAAGCGTCTCTACGACCAGGGGCTGAACCTGAAGAACACCGGTGACGCGCTGATCCTGGCGCCGCCGTTCGTCGCGGAGAAGAAGCACATCGACGAGATCGTCGACAAACTGCGAAAGGTGCTCTCGGGGCTCTGATCCCCGTTGGCGCCTGGCGCCTGGCGCGGCCTCGGGCCGACGCAGGCCCCCCCGGGGACCTGCGCTCCGGCGATCAGAGGCTCGCCGTCATGCCGCCGTCCACGTAGAGCACGTGGCCGTTGACGAAATCCGACGCCGGTGACGCCAGAAAGACGACGGCGCCGCCGAGTTCCTCGACGTCGCCCCAGCGTCCGGCTGGCACGCGGCGTTCGATCCACGCGGTGAACTCCTTGTCATCGACCAGAGGTCGGGTGAGGTCGGTCGCGAAGTATCCCGGTCCGAGCCCGTTGACCTGGATGTTGTAGCGGGCCCAGTCCACGCACATTCCCTTGGTCAGCATCTTCAATGCGCCCTTGGTCGCCGAGTACGGGGCGATCGAGTAGCGCGCACACTCGGCGTTCACCGAAAGCACGTTGACGATCTTGCCGCGGCGTCGCGCGATCATCCGCTGCACGGCCGCCCGGCTCACGAGGAACACGCTGGTCAGGTTGGTCTGGACGATCCTGTTCCAGTCTTGCGTCGCGAAGCTCTCGAGCGGTCCGCGGATCTGCACGCCGGTGTTGTTGACCAGGATGTCGATCGCGCCGAACTCGCTCTCGATGCGATCGATCGCGGCCTCGACCTGGGCCTCGTCGGTGACGTCGAAAGCGCAGGATTCGACCGACAGACCGCTGCCGGAAAGCGCAGCGCGGGTCGCCTGCAGCATGGCCGTGTCGCGCCCGTTGAGCACCACGCGCGCGCCCGCCTTCGCAAGCGCCTGAGCCAGGGCGCGGCCGATGCCTCGGCTCGAGCCGGTGACCAGCGCCAGCTTGCCGCTCAGATCGAATGGATTCAATGCCATGCCGGACCGCCTTTCTCGCGAACTCGCGTCGCGAGATCTCGCGACGACCGGCCTTGGAGCTTACCCGAGCGCGAGAGTCGGACGGTCTCGACAACCCGGGTCGACTATGTTTGTACTGGAAAGTATTGTACAATACTACTTATTCCATTGACGCACCGCCGATCCGATCCACGGTGCGCATGAGAAGGTCAACGAGGGGTCAGAGGGAGGAGACACCCGCAGGGGTGCGGCGGTTAGCTGTCGCACCTCTGCCCCCTTTTTTACCCCACCACACGAGGGAGATCGTCTATGAAGAACAGCCGACGCCGTTCGCCCGCTGACGCGGCCGCCATCCTGGCAAGCCTGGGCATCGACAAAGCCGCAGAGCAGGAGTCCGCAGGGCCGGATCAGGAACGCAGCTACGCGACGGTCTACTTCGACGGCGACTCGGTGGTGGTGGGTGACGATTACATCGACCTGGTCAGGCAGTGCGCGGAGCGCTTCGTCGCCCGGCCGGCCGGGCTGATGATCATCGCGGGTCACGCGATGGCGGTCGACGAGCCGGAGCAGGAAGTCGAACTCAGTCATCGCCGCACCCGCGCAGTGGCCACCCTGCTCGAAGAGCTGGGTGTGGCGAGCCATCAGATCGTCTGCGTGAGTCGCGGCGCCAACGAACCGCTGGTCGACCCGTCGGACTCGGCGCGCCGCTGGATCAATCGTCGGGTGGAAATCAGCGAAGGCGCGCTGGTTCCGCGCGCGCCGGCCTGGGCCCAGCAGCGGCGCAAGAAGAAGGCTGCCGCGGCGAAGGCCGGAAGCGGCACGAAGCCGAGCGCGTCGTCCAAGGCGGGCGCGACCGTCGACGAGCGCTCGGAAAAGGCGCCCCGGTCCCTGGGGTGGAAGCCTGCCGCGGGCGTGCGGGCCAGCCAGAAGCGCTGATCGCAGTACCTGGCGGGGTGCGCACTGTGTAAAATCACAGGTGCCGCACCCCTGCCGATGCCGAACCTTCTCGCCCACCTGAACGAACCCCAGCTCGCCGCGGTGACGCTGCCGCCGCAGCACGCGCTCATTCTCGCGGGCGCGGGCAGCGGCAAGACGCGGGTGCTGACCACGCGCATCGCCTGGCTCATCTCGACGCGCCAGCTCACTCCGCAAGGGGTGCTTGCGGTGACGTTCACCAACAAGGCGGCGCGCGAGATGCACACCAGGCTCGCGGGGATGCTGCCGATCAACACGCGCGGCATGTGGATCGGCACCTTCCACGGGCTGTGCAACCGCATGCTGCGTGCGCATCATCGCGACGCCGCGCTGCCCCAGACCTTCCAGATCCTCGACAGCCAGGACCAGCTCGCGGCGATCAAGCGCTTGCTGCGCACGCTGAACGTCGACGACGAGAAGTTTCCGCCGCGCAATCTGCAGTACTTCATCAACAGCGCGAAGGAGGAGGGCCTGCGCCCGACCGCGGTGGAGGCCCACGACGAATACAGCCGCCGTTGCGTCGAGCTGTATGCGGCCTACGACGAACAGTGCCAGCGCGAGGGCGTCGTCGACTTCTCCGAACTTCTGCTGCGCAGCTATGAGCTCCTGCAGCGCAACGAGCTGCTTCGCGAGCATTATCAGCGACGCTTCACCCACGTGCTCGTCGATGAATTCCAGGACACCAACCGGCTGCAGTACCGATGGCTCAAGCTGCTCGCGGGCGCGGACTCCAGCGTGTTCGCGGTCGGCGACGACGACCAGAGCATCTACGCCTTTCGCGGCGCCAACGTCGGCAACATGGCCGCCTTCGAGCGCGAGTTCAAGGTCGCCAACCTGATCAAGCTGGAGCAGAACTACCGCTCGCACGGCAACATCCTCAGCTGCGCGAACGCGCTGATCCTCAACAACCGGCACCGCCTCGGCAAGAACCTGTGGACCGAGGCCGGCGAGGGCGAGCCGGTGCGTGTCTACGAGGCGATGACCGACGGCCAGGAGGCGCAATGGCTGGTCGAGGAGATTCGCGCACTGGCGCGCGAGGGCCACGCGCGCGCCGACATGGCCGTGCTGTACCGCTCCAACGCGCAGTCGCGCGTGATCGAGCACGCCCTGTTCTCGGCCGGGCTGCCGTACCGCGTCTACGGCGGGCTGCGCTTCTTCGAGCGCGCCGAGATCAAGCACGCGCTCGCCTATCTGCGGCTGATGGAGAACCCCAACGACGACGGCGCGCTTCTCCGGGTGGTGAATTTTCCGGCGCGCGGCATCGGCGCGCGCTCGCTCGAAGCGCTGCAGGACGCGGCGAAGGCGGCGAACCTGAGCCTGTTCGCGGCAGTGGAGACGCTGACCGGCGCTGCCGCGGCCAAGCTCGGGGCGTTCACCCGCCTGATCGAGACGCTGCGCAGCGAGACCCGCGCGATGCCGCTGCCGGAGCTCGTCGAGCACGTCGTCGCGCGAAGCGGCCTGCTCGCCCACTATCAGCACGAGAAAGAGGGCCAGGACCGTATCGAGAACCTGCGCGAACTGGTGAATGCGGCGGTGGCCTTCCTGTCCGACGAGGGCATCGGACAGAACGTTCCGGCAGATCTCGGCGTCGCCAACGTCGCGGCGCCCCCCGCTGGCCCGCAGTTCGCCAGTGTCGCGCCCGACATCGACGCACAGGGGCTCGCGGGTACGCCGGCGGGCGCCGCGGACCCGGTGGCGCCTGATGTGGCGCCCGAGCTGTCGCCGCTCGCCGCGTTCCTGTCGCACGCTTCGCTGGAGGCCGGCGAGAATCAGGCGGGCGAAGGCGACGACGCGGTGCAGTTGATGACCATCCATTCGGCCAAAGGCCTGGAGTTCGACGCGGTCTTCGTCACCGGACTCGAAGAAGGCCTGTTCCCTCACGAGAACGCGCTGACGCAGGCGTCACGCTTCGGCGACGCCGCATCCGGCGGTGGCGCGGGCCGTCAGCAGGGCGCGCCGCTGGAGCAGGGTCTCGAGGAAGAGCGCCGACTGATGTACGTGGCCATCACCCGCGCCAGGCAGCGCCTGTACCTGTCCTTCTCGCAGACCCGGATGCTGCACGGCCAGACCCGGTACAGCCTGAAGTCCCGCTTCGTCGACGAGTTGCCCGAGGAGGCGCTGAAATGGCTGACGCCCCGCGTGCAGGCGCGCGGATCCGCGTCGCTCGAAGGCTGGGGTGGCGCCTGGGAAGGCTTCGGCGGGTCGCGGGGCCGCGGCGCGAGTGCCGGCTTCGGCGCGGGCGGCGCGGCGGGTGCGCGGGCCAACTACGACAGCGGACGCCTGAGCGGGCACGAGCAGCGCGCCGCCGCGCGCTTCGATCGCGGGATCGCGTATCGCGTCGGCCAGAACGTGGCGCACGCGCGTTTCGGTGAAGGCGTGATCGTGAACGTCGAGGGCAGCGGCGAGGACGCCCGCGTGCAGGTCAACTTCGGGCGCGAGGGCATGAAGTGGCTGGCGCTGTCGGTGGCGAAGCTGCAGGCGCTCGGCTAGGACCTGCGTTCGAGTGACGTTCTTGCCCGCGTCCTAGGGCTCGGCGGCGGCTGCGCCCCGCGTCTCTGGTGTGCCCGGCAGCACCGTGTCGCGATAGGTCGGCCAGAACGAGCAGTACAGCGCGCTCAACACGACGAGCGACAGCGGCGACAGCACCAGCGAGATCAGCAGCGGGGCGCTTCCGAAGAGCAGCTTGAGCGCCTGGACCGCGAGCGAAGCGAGCAGCGCGACCACGAACCAGGTAGCCAGGAAGACCGCGAACGCAGCCTTGTTGCGCAGCACCGTGACGACGCTGAAGAACATCGCCTTGGGCGGCGAGATCCGGTGCCAGGCCACGAACATCGGCGCGTACCAAAGCGCGGCCTGGACCGGCGTGTAGACCACCATGAAGAGCAGCGACGCCATGACGAGCGATCCTTCGCCAACGCCGGGATCCTCGGGAGGGGGCTGGCCGGTGGCGATGTCGAGCAATGTGCCGGCGTCGACTAGCGACGCGACGGCGAGCGCCATCAGCGTCGAGACCGCGTTGATCACCCCGAGCACCAGGAGCGGGCGCCAGGCCCGCCCGCCCGCGTCCCGGAAACCGGCGAACAGCATCTGCGGGGTCGGCAATTGCCCCTGATCGGCCGAGCGCACCGCGTGCATGTAGCCGATCGCCAGCACCGGGGTCAGTACCATCGGCGCGAGCGGCCCGACGACCGGAATCAGCGTCGTCGCCATCAGGACCAGCAGATACAGGAAGGTGAGCGCGAGCAGCGGGACGGGGAAACGGCGAAGGAGCCTGAAGCCCTCGAGGGCCCAGCGTCGGCCGGTGGCGGCGGGCAGGGAAGCGATTTGCATGAAGGTCGATCGGATGATTCAGGCGAGCGCCGGCACGCCCGAGCGCCGCGCGAGCAGGATGGCCTCGAACTGCGCAGGGTCTTTGGGCGTGACCATCTCGGCGGG
>JAHEDO010000239.1 GCA_024641185.1 Burkholderiaceae bacterium
GCCGCCGATGTGGCCGCTGCGCAGGCGATCGACGACGAGATCCTCCTGCCGCCGATCACGGCGCAGGCGTTCCCCGCGGTCTTCGCGGCGGACGCGGCCACAGCCGATGTCGGGGCGAAGATCCGTGCCGCACGCCGACCGGTCATCCTCGCAGGCATCGCCGCGGTGCGCGGCAATGCTTCGGCGAGCCTCGCACGGCTCGCCGAAGCGCTGGGCTGTCCGGTCGTGGTGGCGCCGATGGCCAAGGGCGTGCTCGACGAGGAGCATCCGCTCTACGCGGGCACGCTCGACATGGCCTGTAACGCCTTGATGTGGAAGTTCCTCGCGGGCTGCGATCTGATCATCGCGGCGGGATTCGACGCGGTCGAACTCATCAAGCCCTGGAGCCTGAAGGTTCCGACGGTGCACGTCGACACCACGCCGAATACGGACCAGATCTACCCGGCCGAGCTCGAGATCGTCGGTCCGGTCGCGGCGATCCTCGACGCGCTCTCGGCGAGCTGCGACGGCGAGCCGCGCTGGAGCGACGCGGAGGTGCGCACGCACCGCGAGGCGCTGATGTCGATGTACTACGAGGGGCGCGTGAGCGGCCGGCTGAACCCGACCGACGTGATCGACGCGGTGCGCCGCGCGGCGCCGCGCGACGCGATCGCCACCGCCGATGTCGGCTCGCACAAACTGCTGGTGGGCCAGGGCTGGACGACCTTCACGCCGCGCTCCACGCTGATGACGAACGGGCTCTCGTCGATGGGCTTCTCGCTGCCGGCGGCGATCGCCGCCAAGCTCGTCCATCCGCAGCGCCCGGTCGTGTGCTTCACCGGAGACGGCGGGCTCGCGATGGTGCAGGGCGAGCTGCGGCTCGCGTCGAGTCTCGGGCTCGACCCGCTGGTGATCGTGTTCTGCGACAACAGCCTGAATCGCATCGAACTCAAGCAGGCGCAGCGCAAGTACCCGAGCTGGGGCACACTGATCGAGCCGACCGACATCGTGAAACTCGCGCAGTCCATGGGCTGCGAAGGCGAGCGGGCGGACTCGGCCGTCGGGCTCGAGCGCGTGCTCGCCGCGAAGCGCCCGTCCGACCGGCCGCTCGTGATCGGTGCGACCATCGACCCGGCGCAGTACCTTGCGCAATTCTGAGAGCCCGTCATGCAAAGAGAAGTGACCCGAACCACGCTTGCCGTCCTGTCGATCGGCGCGCTGATCGGCACGTCGTTATGGATCATGCGACCCTTCCTGGTCGCGCTGGTCTGGGCCACGATGATCGTCGTCGCGACGTGGTCTTTGATGCTTTCGCTCGAGCGCCGGTTCGGTGGCAGGCGAGCTCCTGCCGTCGCGCTGTTGGCCGTCACGATGCTCGTGGTGCTCGTTCTGCCGTTCTGGGTCGCGGCGAGCACGTTTGCGCAGCACTCGCACGACCTCGGCGCCTGGACGAGTTCCCTTCTGGAGGTGACGATTCCGTCGCCGCCCGCCTTCATCGACGGCATTCCGTTCGTCGGTCCGAAGGTCTCGGAGATCTGGCAGCAAGCGGCGACCGAGGGGTGGAGCGAAGTCGCCGCGCATCTGCAACCCTACGTGGGCCGTGCCGCCAGGTGGCTGGCCGCCGAGGTCGGCACCCTGGGTCTGGTGATCTTCCAGAGCGTGCTGACCATCGTGATCGCGGTAGTCCTGTACGCAAACGGCGAAGCCGCTGCCACGTCCGTGCGACGCTTCGGCCGCCGGCTCGCGGGCGAGCGGGGCGAGCATTCGGTCGAACTCGCCGGCCAGACGGTGCGCGGCGTCGCGCTCGGTGTCGTCGTCACCGCGCTCGCCCAATCGCTGCTCGGCGGTCTGGGCCTCGCGGTGGCGGGCATCCCGCTCGCCGGTCTGCTCACCATGCTGATGCTGTTCCTCTGCCTTGCCCAGATCGGTCCGTTTCCAGTGCTGATCCCCGCGATCATCTGGCTGTTCTGGGCAGGCCAGACGTGGGCCGGCTCCCTGCTGCTCGTCTGGTCGATCTTCGTGGGAACGCTCGACAACTTCCTGCGCCCGGTGCTGATCAGGAAAGGCGCCGACCTGCCGCTCATGCTCATCTTCGCCGGCGTGATCGGCGGACTGCTCTCGTTCGGCCTGCTCGGTCTGTTCGTCGGTCCGGTCGTCCTCGCGGTGTCGTTCAAGCTGCTCGAGGAGTGGGTGAAGGAGGCGGACGCGCCGGACCCGCCGGGCGGTGAGCGGGATGCCCAGGCACCGGGCCGGGAGATGGCGGTGAGCGAGGGTGGCGAGACGGTCGTGCCGGCAGATCGGCGTCCGGCCCCGCCCACGTCGACGTGAAGACTTCCGGTCGGTCGATGCGACCGTTCCGGCGCGTCCCTTGTGCGTTCCCCTGGCGCCCCGCGTGGCCGGTATGGACACGGTAGCCGTCATCGACTTCGAGACCACCGGCATCTCGCCGGACGCCGGCGCCCGCGCGACCGAGATCGCAGCGGTGCTGATGCGCGACGGCCGGATCGTCGATCGCTACCAGAGCCTGATGAACACCGGCGCGTGGGTGCCGCCCTTCATCGAGGAGCTCACCGGCATCACCAACGAGATGGTTCGCGCCGCGCCGCCCGCCGCCAGGGTGATGCGCGAAGTGGCCGACTTCGTGGGCGCGCATCCGCTGGCGGCGCACAACGCTTCGTTCGACCGCAGGTTCTGGGACGCGGAACTCGCCCGCGTGCGCAGGAGCCGGCAACAGGAATTCGCCTGCACGATGCTGCTCGCCCGGCGAATCTATCCGCTGGCGCCCAACCACAAGCTGGGCACGCTGGTGAGCTATGCGGGGCTGCCCGTCGCCGGTCGCTATCACCGGGCGATGGCCGATGCCGAGATGGCGGCGAGCCTGCTGTCGAAGCTCGAGGAGGATGTGGCACGCCGCTTCGGCCTCGACGCGGTGACGCACGAATTGCTGAGGGCGATCCAGGTGGCGCCGCGCGGCGAATTGGGCGGCTGCATCGCACGATTCGCGGTGACGGCGCCGAAGCTCGCATCTTAGGCGCCGAGGCCGGCCGGCCGGCACTGGCCGGCGACCGGCTGACCGGCGTGCGACGACCGGCATGCCTCGGTGCGAGGGAATCGCGCTTGGGGCTGCCGTATCATCCCCGTGTCCGGTCGACGTGGTGTCGACCCGTGAGCGCGCTGGGGAGGCTTGTCAATGAGAGTTTCTAGTGTTGTCGTCGCGGGGCTGTTCGCACTGCCCGTCGCGGCGATCGCCGACGGAGGCGCCGCGACGCTGTACGGTGGATATCGCGCCGGCGGCGGTTTCACCGATTCGGTCAGCGGCCAGTCCATCGACGTGAAGGATTCCGGTGCGTTTTCCGCGAGCCTCGATTTTCCGCTGGACGCGGCGCGCCAGTGGCAGATTTTCGTCTCGTACCAGGGTTCGGAGTTCGATGCCGGCACGCAGTCGACCACCGCAGGTCTGAACGGTCAGTCGATGTCGGTCAGCTATTTCCACGTGGGGGGCACGAACTTCTTCGAGGGCGAGGTCGGCAAGGGACCCTACGTGGTGGGCGGGCTGGGCGCGACGCTCTTCAAGCCGTCGCTGAGCGGCTATTCGAGCGAATGGCGGCCGTCGGTGAACATCGGAATCGGGTACCAGTGGCCCCTCGGCGAGCGCGTCGCACTGCGCTTCGAGTTGCGCGGCTATGTCACCCTCGTCAACAGCAGCGGCGACCTGTTCTGCTCGGGCGGCTGCGTCGTCTCGATCAAGGGTGACACCTTCACGCAGGGCGAGGCGCTGGTCGGACTTTCGGCACGTTTCTAGCGTGCGGCGAGGCCGATCGGCCCGCACCCCAGCACTTCGGACTTTCACAGGACATCAACGAGGAGACTTCCATGAAAATCGCATTCTTCGGCGCCGGCCTGATGGGCACCGGTTTCGTCCGCCGCCTGATCGCCAACGGCAACGAGGTCAACGTCTGGAACCGGTCACCGGCGCGCGCGAAGGCGCTCGAAGCGCACGGCGCGCATGCGTTCACCGATCCCGCGGCCGCGGTCAAGGGTGTCGACCGAGTCCACCTGTCGCTGTCCGACGACGCGTCGGTCGACGCGGTGCTCGAGCCGCTCGCCGAAGCGATCGCGGCGACGACGCCGATCGTGGACCACACGACGACCGCGCCCACGCCCACGCGCGATCGTGTCGCCCGCTGGGACGGACGCGGCCGGCTGTTCGTCCACGCGCCGGTCTTCATGGCGCCGGCCAACGCGCACGAGGGCAGCGGATTGATCATCGTTTCGGGCGAGAAGGGCCGCTGCGACGCGCTGATGCCGGCGCTGCAGACGATGACCGGCAAGGTCGTCTACCTGGGCCCGGCGCCGGATCGCGCCGCCGCGTTCAAGCTCTTCGGCAACCTGACGCTGATCGGCATTGCCGGCGTGCTGGGCGACGTGGTGCGCCTGGCGCAGGCCTGCGACGTGCCGCCGGCCGAGGCGATGGAGCTTTTCGCGAACTTCAATCCCGGGCAGATGCTTCCGGCGCGCGCCGCGAAGATCGCCTCGGGGCCCTACGAGCCGCCTTCGTTCGAAATCGCGATGGCCCGAAAGGACGTGCGGCTGATGATCGAGGAGGCGCAGCGCCACGGCTTCGCACTCGAGGTGATGCCGGCGGTGGCAGCGGTGTACGACGCTGCGATCGCCCGCGGCGAAGGGCACCTGGACGCGACGGCGGCGAT
>JAHEDO010000030.1 GCA_024641185.1 Burkholderiaceae bacterium
AGCAGTGGCGAGGGGCTTACCGCTGCGGCGCGGGGCGTGGGGCGCGAGGGGCGAGGGGCGAGGGGCGGAGGTGGCGGTGCGCGGCAGGGCCCGCGGCGCGCCTCAGAGGCCGAGTGTCGTCGCGGGAAGGCAGGGGGTCGATTCCTGCCATGCCGCGTCGAATCGCTCGAGCGGCGCCTCTGCTTGTGAAGGTGTGGCGAGCACGCAGGTGCCGCTCAGCGTTTCCTCGTGCGCGCGGCGCAACGCGTGCTGGCGATCGCCCACCAGCAGGCTCTCGGCCAGGCGCAGGTTGGCCGGCAACGCGCGGATCTGGATCCGTGCCGAGAATTCGCGGCGAAGCCGCAGCAGACGGTGCGCGCGCCGCTCGACCCAGTCGGTCCGGCCGAGCAGGATTCTGAGGCTGACGCCGCGCAGCAGGGCGCTGCGCAGCGCCCGCTCGCCGGCCATCGTTTCGATCGGCCAGTCTTCCAGGTTGCCGTCGAGCAGCGCCAGCGAGTGCCGGCTGTCCTCGATCGTGCGCAGCACGGCCGCATGGAATTCGGTGCGGCCGTCGAAGTTGATCGTTTCGGAAGGTCTCATCACAGGGACCCGGGCGACGCGCGCCTCAGGGCGGACCGAAGCGTATCCAGCCTGCATCGAACCATCCGCGCAGGCAGGCGATCAACTCCGGGTCGACGGACGTGCCTCTCAGCGCGTCGGGCGGCAGGCTGCGCTCGTCGGCGAGACGGCGAAGCAGCGGGGCGCTCTTCCCGGTCATCGGGACGTGCTCGCCGTTGATGAAGAAATCTCGCCGCCGATAGGCGAGCCGGCTGCGCCGGTCGACGCGCAGCCCCGATCTGAGAGCGCGGGCCGAGAAACCGGCCGGGCTCGTTCGGCGTCGCGGCGCCTGGAACCACACGTTCGGCTTCGGTTCGGTGAGAAACCGCCCCATGAAGCGGGCGATCTCTTGAGGGGCCGGGCGCCACTCGAGCAGCCACTTCGCGAGGACCGCATGCATCGGCTCCGGCAGTCGGCCCGGCGTGCGCGTGGGCCCGGTTCCGCGATCGCTGTAGCGAGGATCCGGCCCCGAAGGCGGGGAATCGGCACACTCGGCGAACCAGGCGCCGAGCAGTTCGTGACGCGACGGCGCACGGAAGCCGACAGAGAAGGTCATGCACTCGCCCAGAGCGGTGCCTTCGTGCGCCCAGCCTGGCGGCAGATACAGCATGTCGCCCGCCTCGAGCACGTACTCCTCGGTGGGCTCGAATCGGGCGAGGATCTTCATCGGCACGTCGGCCAGCAGCTCGGACGATCGCGGCCAGCCGATGCGCCAGCGACGACTGCCATGCGCCTGCAAGAGGAACACGTCGTAGGAGTCGACGTGCGCGCCGACACCACCGCCATCGACGGCGTAACTGATCATCAGATCGTCGAGCCTCGCATCCGCCACGAACCGGAAACGTCCGAGCAGCGAGTGAATCTCGTCTAGATGGAGGTCGACGCCCTGAACCAGCAGCGTCCAGTCGCGCCGCGCGGGCAGCGGCAGTTCTCCCGCCTCGAAAGGACCGTGGCGTAGCGCCCATCGGCCGCGTGCGCTGGACACCAGGCGCGATTCGACGTCGTCCTGGACTGCGAGGTCGAAGAGGCGTTGCGGCGGCACCGGCGATCGGAACCCCGGGAACGCGTTGCGCACGAGCAGCGGACGCCGCTGCCAGTGCGCGCGCATGAAGTGTTCTAAACTGATCTCGCCCAGGGGCGGCTTGCAGCCGAGCATGCCGCGATTATAGGGGTCGGGAAATGATGATCGAAAACGACGTATGGGTGACGGTGCGGTACCGCTTGTTCGATTCGCTGGGCGACGCGCTGGAACCGACGGAGCGTGAACTGACCTACCTGCAGGGTGGTTACGGCACAGTGTTCCCGAGCATCGAGGAGGCGCTGGCCGGCCACGGTGTCGGCTACGCTACGCGCGTCCATCTCGAGCCGGAGGACAGCTTCGGCGACTACGATCCCGAACTGGTGCGTCTGGCCGCTCGCGCGCAGTTTCCGGACGATCTGGAAGTGGGGATGACCTTCGAGGGCGTGCCCGGCGAGGACGAAGGGGACGACGAGGACGGCCGGCTGTACATCGTGACCGACATGACCGAAGAAGCGGTGGTGCTGGACGCCAATCACCCGCTGGCGGGCATGTCGCTTCGGTTCGACATCCGGGTCGTCGACGTGCGTGAGGCGAGCGAGGAGGAAGTCGAGCGTGAGCGTGCGCTCGTCGAGGACGCGCAGGCGCAGGACGATCGCGAGTCGCCACTGCGACGGGTGGTCGTTGCGGACGACGACTTCGATGACGACGACATTGATGACGACGAAGGCATCGACGACGGCCCGAACGGGAACGACGACGGCGATCACGGGCCGGGCCAAGACGAAGGTCCCGCCGGGCCGGCACGCAGAAGGCTGCACTGAGGACTGCACTGCGGGCGGCGCGGCCGGGTGCCACGCGGGGCGCCTCGTCAGCGCGCGGACGTCTCGACGCGACGGGTTGCGACGGTGAGCGGCGGGTCGCGCCGCGGATCGATGGAGATGCGCACCCAGGCCGACGCGAAGGGCGAACCGAAGCACTCCACGCGATGGAAGTTGCGAACCGGCCGGCCGCGCGCATCGTGCATCGGCTGGTCGGCGCGGAACTGGTGCGAGTCGCCGTGCAGCAGCAACACCTGCGCGGCACTCGATGTGACCAGTTCTCGAAGCAACTGCCTGAAGGCGTGATACCCGTCGCGCGACCGCGCCGCTCCGGGCAGCCAGGACGAGCGGTGGTCACGTTCGAAGCCGGGGTCGGCGTGGACCGCAATCACCACTGCGGGCAGGCGCTCGGCGTCAGCGATGGCGAAACAGGAGCGCAGCCACGCTTCGTTGGCCGCG
Organism: Burkholderiaceae bacterium; assembly: GCA_024641185.1. GTDB lineage: Bacteria > Pseudomonadota > Gammaproteobacteria > Burkholderiales > Burkholderiaceae_E > Quisquiliibacterium. The sequence goes on from JAHEDO010000030.1 coordinate 2,896, forward strand.
GCGCGTGACGCGTGCTGGCGCTGCAGCAAGGGGCCGTCGTCGGCACCGTTGTTGCTTCCCGGCAGATTCAGCGTCGTGAAGATCGCCGAGCCCGAGCGCCAGCGCTGGTTCTCCGGGAAGTCGAATGTCGTGTCGTGTTGCCTCTGAAGCCCCGGCGGCGCGCTCGGCGGGCCCGGGCGCCTGAAGAACAGATCGCGAAGCAGTTCGAGACGGTCCATCGGATCGAATCCGCCGGCGCTCTTTCGGGCGCAGTCGAGCCACTCGTTGTCACCCGGCAGGTAGACGAGCGGGTGTCGCGACGCGGCGAGCACATCGTGGCGGGCCGCGAGCAGCGCGTCGGAGCAGGGCTCCCATCCGCTCTTGACGTCGCCGACGTGAATGACGAACGCCACCTCGGCGTCGATGTCGTCGAGCACTCGCGCCAGCATCCGTTCTTCGAGCGGGTTGTACGGGGTGTCGCCGATCAGCGCGAAGGTCGTCGGCGCAAGGGACGCCGCATCCGCGTCGCTTGCCATCGCTGGTGCGCCTGAGCTCGCCGAGGTAACGCCGTTCGCCAGTGCGGGCGCGCGTGCGGCCGAAACCGTGTCGGTGTGCGCGGTCGCATGTTCGCGCGAGCGAGCGACGGTCGATCGGCAAGCCGCCAGCAGCACGGCGGCCAGCAGCTGCCGGCGTGCGCGCGAGGGCATCAACCGCGCAGCTGCGCGTGCAACTCGTAGAGCAGTTCGAGCGCGGCGCGTGCGCTGAGCTGGTCCGGGTCGATCGCGGCGAGCCGGGAGAGCACATCGCTCGCTCGCGCGCCGTTCGCGGGCGACTCGACGCCGGCCGTGCCGGCGAGCTGTCCGGTTTGTGCTGTCGCCGTGTGCCCCTCCAGGGGCATGCTTTCGGCCTCGCCGGCGCCGCCTGCCGAGAACAGGTCGATCTGTCCGTCGTCGTCGCGGGCGCGGGCCTCCAGCGCCTCCAGAAGCTGTCCAGCGGCACGCACGACCGGCGCGGGCAGGCCCGCGAGTCGCGCGACCTGCAGCCCGTAGCTCCGATTGGCGGGGCCGTCGCGAACCTCGTGCAGGAATGCGATCGTGCCGCGATGCTCGGCGGCCGCGAGGTGGCGGTTGACCGCCTGCGGGTAGCGCTGCGCAAGCTGCGTGAGCTCGAAGTAATGGGTGGCGAAGAGCACGAAGGATCGGTTGTGCGCGAGCAGCCTGGAGGCGATCGCGTGCGCCAGCGCCAATCCGTCGAAGGTCGACGTGCCTCGGCCGATCTCGTCCATCAGCACGAGAGACCGGTCGGTGGCGGCGTGCAGGATCGCGGCCGCTTCGGTCATCTCGACCATGAAGGTCGATCGCCCGCCCGCCAGGTCGTCGGAGGCGCCGATCCGGGTGAAGATCCGGTCGATCGGTCCGAGCCGGCACATGTCGGCCGGCACGTAGCTTCCGCAGTGCGCCAGAAAGACGATCAGCGCGACCTGCCGCATGTAGGTGGACTTGCCGCCCATGTTCGGGCCGGTCAGCAGGATGGTGCGTCGCCGGTCATCGAGCACGCAGTCGTTGGGAACGAAGCGCTCGACCGCGCCTTCGACCACCGGATGGCGGCCGCCGCGGATCTCGATGCCCGGCATCGCGCCGAACTCGGGCGCCACCCAGCCCAGCATGCGGGCACGGTCCGCGAAGCACGCGAGCGCGTCGATTTCCGCGATCGCGTGACCGATCCGCTGCCACTGCGCCACCGCTTCGGCGAGCGCGTCGAGCAGCTGTTCGTAAAGTTCACGTTCGCGCGCGAGCGCCCGCTCGCGCGCGGACAGGGCCTTGTCCTCGAACGCCTTGAGCGCGGGCGTGACGTAACGCTCGGCGTTCTTCAGCGTCTGTCGCCTGCGGTAGTCGTCGGGCACGCGGCTCGCCTGGCCGTGCGTGACTTCGATGTAGAAGCCGTGCACGTTGTTGAAGCCCACGCGAAGGTTGGCGATGCCGGTGCGCTCGCGCTCGCCGCGCTCCATTTCGGCGAGGAAGGTGTCGCAGCCGTCGTCGATCGCGCGCAGCTCGTCGAGCGCGTCGTCGTAGCCGGGCCGGAACACCCCGCCGTCGCGCACCAGGGCCGCCGGCTCGTCGGCTAGCGCGCGCGCGAGCAAAGTCGTCGCCGCGGTGGGTGGCGCGAGCGATGCGATCAGCGGCGCGAACAGCCCCGCATCCGCTTGCCTGAGGGCGGTTTCGACCGCCTCTACGCTGCCGGCCGAGTCGCGCAACGCGGCGAGCTCGCGGGGACGCGCCGATCGCAGCGCGATGCGCCCCGCGATGCGCTCGAAGTCCACGGTGCGACCGAGTGCGCTGCGCAGCGACGCCAGGTCGGTGTCGAGCAGAGCGGCGACACCCTGGTGGCGCAGCGCCGCGGCCTCCTGGCTGCGCAAAGGCAGCGCGAGCCAGCGGCGCAGCATCCGCGATCCCGCACTGCTCGCGCACTGGTCGAGCACGGACAGCAGGGTCGGCGCGGGCTCACCACGAAGCGTCTCGGAGATTTCCAGATTGCGCCGCGCGACCGGATCGACGATCAGGTACTCGTCGCCGTGATGAACGTTGAGCGCCTGGAGGTGCGAAGGCGCCACCCCCTGCGTGCGGCTCACGTAGTCGATCAGCGCGCCGAGCGCGCCGAGCGCATCGGGAAGCTCGTCCGCGCCGTAGCCCGAGAGGTCCGCGACCTGGAGGAGCTCGCGCAGCGTGCGGCCCGCGCGCTCCGGGTCGAACTGCCAGTCCGGCGCGCGCGCGAGCGGCGCGCCGACCGCACCGTCCCGGGACTCGTCCAGCAGGCCCGGGATCGTCGACGGCGCGAGCGACTCCGGCAGCACGATCTCGGCGGGGCGCAGGCGGTCGAGCTCGGCGGGCAACTGCGAGCCCGCGACCTCGGCGAGCCAGCACTCGCCGCTGGCCACCGACATCCAGGCCAATCCGAGCCTGCGTGCGCCCGGACGCAGCGCCAGCAGCAGGAGGTCTTCGCGCTCGGGCAGCAGCTGCGCGTCGGTGATCGTGCCGGGCGTCACGATGCGGACCACCTTGCGTTCGACCGGTCCCTTGGCGAGCGCCGGATCGCCGATCTGCTCGCAGATCGCTACCGACTCGCCCAGACGGATCAGTCGTGCGAGGTACTGCTCTGCCGCGTGCACCGGCACCCCGGCCATCGGGATCGGTTCGCCTGCGGACGCGCCTCGCCGGGTCAATGTGATGCCGAGCAGGCGCGCCGCCCGGTCGGCGTCCCCATAGAAGAGCTCGTAGAAGTCGCCCATCCGGTAAAAGAGCAGCGTCGACGGATGCTCGGCCTTGATGCGCAGGTACTGCTGCATCATCGGCGTGTGGCCGTCCAGGGTCTGGACGGGGGCGGTCGTCTTCTGATTCACCGCGTCATTCTAAGGGTCGTGCCGAAGTCGGTGCCGCGCGGCCCTGAGTCAGCGGTGTGGGCCCAGCCGGGCGCCGGCACCGCCCAGGGCGTCGGGGTATCGTGGTAAACGAGGAATAGAAGTGTCCCGCGCACCCACATCTGGACTTCCGTGATGCAGGCAGACCGGCAGTCGACTCGTTCGGCGGCGATCTCCGGACCGCGGGCCCGGCGGTTCGGTCGGGCGTTCCTGCTCGTGGCGCTGGCCTGGCTGCTGGCGGTCGCGGTGACATGGGCCTATGTGGCGCAACAGATCGACGGCTCGCAGCGCCGGGCGATCTTGCGCGCCGAGCACGATACCCGTGACCTGGCGGCGCTGCTTCACGCGCAGATCACCGGTGAGCTCGAGGCCGCCGATGATCTGCTGCGGTTGCTCGCCAAGGCTGCCCGCGGCAGCGTGCAGTCGGTGCGAGGCCTGTTGGACGATCTGCGTGCCGACGGCAACCCCTACGACCGGATCTCGCTCACCGACGCCCGGGGGCGCGTTCTCGCCTCGACGGCGAGCGGCTTCGAGGGGACCAGCCTCGCGTCGAGCGACCATTTCCTGCGCGCGAAGGAGGGCGCCGCTAGGAACGTGCTCGTGACCGGAAAGCCTGCGCGGACGGCCGCGCGAAAGTCGCTGTCGATCCCGCTGGCGCGCGCCTGGGGAGTTCCCGGCGCCGGGCCTTGGGGGGTCGTGGAAGCCCTTCTGAGCCCCGATCACCTGGCGCGTCATTTCGCCGGCGTGCAGCTCGGTGCGCGCGGTGTCGTGTTGGTGGCAGACCTCGACGGCGTCGCCTACGCCTGGCGCGACGACCCGCGCGCCGGAGACGCGGGTGATGCGAGCACGCTGCGCAACGGGGTCCTGCCGCGCGCGAGCGGTGCCGCCTGGGACAGCTTCGTCGAGTACGACGAGTCGCACGACCTCGCGCGGGTGATCTCGTACCGGGTCCTGCTGCGGCACCAGCTCGTCGTCGTGGTCGGCAAGTCCGCCGACGACGTATTCCAGGAGCACTCGCGCCTGCGCCGCAACTGGCTCTACAGCGGTGTGGTCATCAGCGCGCTGCTCTCGATGGTTGGCCTGTTCACGGTGGTGTTTCTTCGTCAGGAGCTTCGCTCAGCGACGGCGCTGGCGAACGCGTTCGCCGCGGAGCACGCCAATGCGCGAACCGATTCGCTGACCGGCCTGCCGAATCGGCGGGCGTTCCAGGACATACTCGTCGCGCAGATCGAGTACCACCGGCGGCATCACCAGCCGCTGTCGATCGCCTATTGCGACTGCGACCACTTCAAGCTGGTCAACGATCGACTGGGCCACGAAGCCGGAGACCGGTGCCTGATCGACATCGGTGCCGCGCTCACGCAGGGGCTGCGGCGATCCGACTACGCGTGCCGGATCGGCGGCGACGAGTTCGCCGCGTTGTTTCCGTCGACCCATTCGGAGGCCGCGGCAATGGTGATGGAAAGAGTGCGCGCGAAGGTCGCGCAGCAGCTGTCCGCGCGGGGCCTGCCGGTCACGATCAGCGTCGGGGTCATCGAGGTGACCGACCTCGATACCCGGCCCGAGACCCTGCTCACGGAGGCGGACTCGGTGATGTACCAGGCCAAGCGGGCGGGCGGGAATCGCGTCTTGGCGATGCCGTTGGCAAGGCGCCGCCGCGCCACGGAGGCCGGCGCCTGAGCGTGACTCCCGAGGCGGGCTCAGGGGTTGGACGCAGTTCCCGGTGCCTTGACCTCGGCGCTCTTGGTGTTGAGAAGGTTGAGCATCGCGGCAAACACCTTGGGCGCGGCTGCCACCACCTGTTCGGTGAAGATGTAGTCGGAATCACCGGAGAAATTGCCGACGAGCCCGCCGGCTTCGGTGATCAGCAGGCTGCCGGCGGCCACGTCCCATGGCGCCAGGCCGAACTCGAAGAACGCGTCGTAACGCGCGCAGGCCACGTAGGCCAGGTCGAGCGCCGCCGCGCCCGGTCGACGCACCGCGGCCGCGCGCTCGGTGACCATCTTGAACATGTGAAGGTATTCGTCGATGTGGTCGAGCTGGCGATACGGAAACCCCGTGCCGACGAGCGCTTCGTCCAGCCGGGTGCGTTTGGACACCCGGATGCGACGGTCGTTCAGGAAGGCGCCGCTCCCCTTGGACGCGGTGAACAGTTCGTCGCGGTTGGGGTCGTACACCACGGCCTGCGTGACCACGCCTCGCTGCATCAGTGCGATCGAGATCGCGTACTGCGGGAACCCGTGGATGAAGTTGGTCGTGCCGTCCAGAGGATCGATCACCCACAGGTGATCAGCCTCGTGGAAACCCTTGGCCACGCCTTTGCCCGCGTTGTGGCCCGATTCCTCGGCCAGGATCGCGTGGTCCGGATAGGCGGTGAGCAACGTCTCGATGATCGCCTGTTCCGACGCGTGGTCAACCTCCGTCACGAAGTCGTTGCGCTGCTTGCGCGCGACCTGCAGCTGGTCGAGGTCGAGGCTGGCGCGGTTGATGATCCGGCCGGCGCGGCGCGCGGCTCGAACCGCGACGGTGAGCATCGGGTGCATGGGAAGCCTCGGGGAAAACATGTCATTTTACGGTAAGGCGTCCGTTCGACCCGAATTTGCGGCGCCCGGGCCGCGGGCGCGAACCCGGCGAAGATAGAATCAACTCGGTTCCCGCGATGACACCCGAAACCCTCCACCGACCGACTCCCCATGCGCTGGCGCGCGTGGCGTTCGTGCTGGTCGAACCATGCCACCCGGGCAACGTCGGCGCCGCCGCCCGGGCGATGCGAGTGATGGGGCTGGGAGACCTGGTGCTCGTCGCGCCGAGTGTGCCCAGCGCCTTGGCCGACCCGCAGGCGCTCGCCTTCGCGAGCGGTGCGACCGAAATTCTCGCCAACGCGCGCGTTCTCCCTTCGCTGGAGGCGGCGATCGCCGATGCCAGCCTGGTCATCGGGGTGAGCGCGGACCCGCGCGAGTTCGGGCCGCCACCGCTCGCGCCCGAAGCCGTCGCGCAAAGGGTGTTCGCCGAGCTCGCAGCCGACCCGGGGCACCGGGTGGCACTGGTGTTCGGCACCGAGCGCGTCGGGCTGTCGGTGGAGCAGGTTCAGCGTTGCCAGCTGCTTTGCTCGATCCCCGGCGATCCGGACTTTCATTCGCTGAACCTCGCGCAGGCGGTCCAGATCATCGCGTACGTGCTGCGCAGGTGCGCGCAGGACCCGTCGAACGCTCACGCGATCGACGCGCAGGCGAAAGCGAGCGAACTGGCGGCTTCCCCCAGCCCGCGCTTTGCGAGCCAGGTCGCCATCGAGGGACTGTTCGAACACCTCGAGCGTGCGCTGGTCGTCATCGGCTTCCTGGATCCGGCACACCCGAAGAAGCTCATGCCCCGGTTACGCAGGCTCTTCTCGCGCGCCAGGCTCGAGGCCGAAGAGGTCGACCTGCTGCGGGGCGTGTGCAAGATGGCCGAGCAGGCCGGCCGGGCGAATCCGCCGGCGTGGACGCGGCAAGCCGCCGAACCGGCCGACCGATCAGTTCCCACCACTCGTCGAACGACAGGCAGCGAATCGACATGAGTCAGCACCGCATTCCGGCCGTCTACATGCGCGGCGGCACCAGCAAGGGCGTGTTCTTCCTCGGGCGCGATCTCCCGCAGCAGCCCCGCGACCGGGATCCGCTGCTGTTGCGCGTGATCGGCAGCCCCGATCCGTACGCAAAGCACACCGATGGCATGGGCGGCGCCACGTCGAGCACCAGCAAGGTGGTGATCATCACGCCGTCGCGTCGCGACGATTGCGACGTCGATTTTCTGTTCGGTGCGGTTGCCATCGGCGATCCGCTGATCGACTGGAGCGGTAACTGCGGCAATCTGTCGGCGGCCGTCGGACCGTTCGCGATCAGCGAGGGCCTGGTGTCGGCGAACGAAGGCGTGACCCGGGTGCGCATCTGGCAGGCCAACCTCGGTCGTCGCATCGACGCGTTCGTGCAGGTTCGCAACGGTGAGGTGCTCGAGGAAGGCGCCTTCATGGAGGACGGCGTGCCCTTTCCCTCCGCCGAGGTGCGCCTGGAGTTCCTCGATCCGGCAGACGATGCCTCCGGCGGCAGTTCGGCGCTGCTGCCCACCGGCGCGCTTCAGGACACGCTCGACGTACCCCGTGTCGGTCAGGTGACGGCGACGATGGTCACCGCCGGCAATCCGACGGTGTTCGTGCGCGCTGCGTCGATCGGGCTCACCGGCAAGGAGTCTTCGGCCGACGTCGATCGCGACCGCAAGCTGCTTGAGCGACTCGAGGCGATCCGTTCGGTGGCCGCGGTGCGCATGGGGCTCGCCGGCAGCACGGAGGAGGCCACGCGCCTGAGGCCGGGCACGCCGAAGATTTCGTGGGTCGGCCGGCCCACCGCGTACCGATCCAGCGCCGGCGTCGATATCGCGCCCGATCGGATCGACGTGCTCGCGCGGATCATGTCGATGGGCAGGCTGCATCACGCCTACACAGGCACCGGTTCGATCGCGCTCGCCGTGGCCGCGGCGCTCCCGGGCACCGTGGTCAACGAGGTCGCGAGAACCTTGCCCGGCGTGCCGACGCGGATCGGGCACCAGTCCGGAGTGCTGGCGGTCGGCGCCGAGGTCTCGCGGCGCGAGGACGGCGGCTGGCACGTGGACAAGGCGGTGCTTTCACGCAGCGCGCGGCGGCTGATGAGCGGCTGGGTGTACGTACCGCGGGTAGGGCTTTGGACGCCGGCATAGAATCGAAACAGAACCGCCCAATCCCAGGGAGCGCCAATTGGCATTCGAACGTCTGCGCGAGGACATCGCCACGGTGATGGAGAAGGACCCGGCCGCGCGCTCGCGGTTGGAGGTCATGCTCTGCTACCCGGGGCTGCACGCGATCTCGGTCCATCGCCTGGCGAATCCGTTGTACCGCGCCGGCTATGTGGTGGTCGCGCGCTGGCTCTCGCATCTGGCACGCTGGCTGACCGGCATCGAAATCCACCCCGGTGCCACGATCGGCCGCCGGGTGTTCATCGATCACGGCATGGGCGTGGTCATCGGCGAGACGGCGGAGATCGGCGACGACTGCACGATCTACCAGGGCGTGACGCTGGGCGGCACAGCGCTGAATCGCGCCAAGCGTCACCCGACGCTCGAGCGTGGGGTCGTGGTGGGCGCGGGCGCGAAGGTGCTCGGTCCGTTCACCGTCGGCGCGGGCGCGCGCATCGGCTCGAACTCGGTGGTGATCAAGGCGGTGCCGCCAGGTGCGACCGCCGTGGGCATCCCGGCCAGGGTGATCGTCGAAGACGACGCGAAACGGCGCGAAGAACAGGCTGCGAAGCTGGGGTTTTCCGCCTACGCGGTGACGCAGGGCCTGGACGATCCGCTGGCGACCGCGCTGCATCGTCTGATCGACCATGTTGCCGAGCAGGACCACACGATCGAACATCTCCAGCAGGCGCTGCAGCGCCTCGGCGGGCGGGTGGACGACAAGGTCGAACCGCTGGACGCGGGCAGCCTGAACCGGATGGTCGACTGACCCGCGCCGGGCACTCAGCCCCAGTCGCCCACGGGTGAAAGCCCGTCGCGGGTTGCGAGCAGCATCCCCCCGCGCCCGCGTCCAGGATCCCAGTCGGGCAGTACCCAGCGTTCCAGCGTGCCGTTCTCGGTTGCCCAGCCGTGCCTGGCCGGCCGGTGCGTGTGGCCGTGGATCAGCAGCGCGACGCCCGCCTCGCGCATCGCGCGCTCCACCGCCTGCGCGTTGACGTCCATCAGTTCTTCGGCCTTCGCATCCTTCTCGACGCGGCTGCGTTCGCGCATCGCGCGTGCCGCGTCGATCCGCTGCTCGAGGGACCTGGCGAGAAAGTCCTGCTGCCAGCGCGCGCTGCGCGACTCGGCGCGAAACGCCTGATAGGCCAGGTCGTCGATGCACAGGGCGTCGCCGTGCGACAGCAGCGCGGCGACGCCGAACAGCGACACGACGGTCGGATCCTCCAGCATCGACGCGCCGCAACGCGCGGAAAATGCCGCCACCGCTGGCGCCCTCCCGTTCGCCGCCGTCTGCGTGCCGCTGCCGGGCAGCGGCACGTCGAGCAGGAAATCGCGATTGCCCCGCATCAGGCAGACCTGCTGGCCCCGCGCGGACGCGCTGGTGAGCGCGTCTTGCAGCCTCAGGCCGACTGCGCTCGGGTCGTCGTCGCCGACCCATGCCTCGAACAGGTCACCGAGCAGGAACAGGTGCGTCGCCGCCGCACCGTGCGCCGCGAGCGCCTCGAAGAACGCGTCGGCGGTGCCTGGCGCACGATCGTCGAGGTGCATGTCCGACGCGAACAGCGCGCGATCTTCGCCGCGCAGCGCCAGCATGGCGGCGGGTCGCGTCAGGGCTTGCCGACCACGGTCATCGAATCGATGGTCACCGGCTTGGCCGGAACGTCGCGGAACGGCCCCATCGTCGTGGTCGGGACCGCGCGGATCGCGTTGACCACGTCCATGCCCTTGATCACCTTGCCGAACACCGCGTACCCGTGGCCGTCGGGCTGCGGATGGTTCAGCCCGGCGTTGTCTACGGTGTTGATGAAGAACTGCGCAGTCGCGGAGTTCGGGTCCGAAGTGCGCGCCATCGCGAGCCAGCCCGCGTCGTTGCGCAGCCCGTTCTTGGACTCAATCGGAATCGGCGCCCGCGTGGGCTTCTGGCCGTAGTTCGGCGTGCCCGGCTTGTAGAACTCGGGGGTGAAGCCGCCGCCCTGGATCATGAAGCCGCCGATCACGCGATGGAAGATCGTCCCCTTGTAATGGTCGTCGCGAACGTACTGCAGGAAGTTCTCGACCGACTTCGGCGCCTTGTCCGGGTATAGCTCGACGACAATCTCGCCCATCGAAGTCTTGATCAGCACCTGCGGATTGGTTGCTGCCGAACCTTCTTCGACGGCGGACAGCGCCACCAGCATTGCACCGATCAGGGGGAGTTTCTTCATCATCATCTTCGGCTCTCCAGGGGGTAAGGGAATATCACGGTCGAGTCGCGGCCGGCTTGGGCGCGATCGTCTTCATCAGTTCGCGCGCGAGCTTGAGCTTCTCGGGGGCGGTGGCGCCGCCCGGATCCAGCTTTGACGCCTGTTCGTAGGCCCGGGCCGCCATTCGGACGTAGACGTCCCCGAGATTCTCCTGCGCCAGTGCATAGCCGGGCAGCGCGCGGACCGCGTTCTCCAGGGCGGTGCGCGCCGCGTCGAGTTCACCCGCCGCCGCATACATCACCGCGAGATTGTTGTAGGGCTCGGGCAACTCCGGAAAATCCTGAGTCATCTGCTCGAACACGCCGATGGCGTCGCGGCTGCGACCGCGTTCGGCGAGGATCACGCCGTACAGGAAACGCAACCTAGGGTCTCGCGGGGATTTCTCCAGCGCGGCGTCGAGCACCTTGAGCGCGTCGTCGGGCTTGCCTTCACGGCGCAGCCGCGTGGCCTGCTCGACCGCCGTGTTGGCCCGACGCGGATCCGACTGCAGCGCGTCTCCGCCGGGGGGCGGCAGTGAAGCGTCCTGCGCGTCTGGCATCAGGGACGCGGGGGCGGTCGTCGACGCGGCCGTTGCGCGCTGGCCCCAGGCTGCCCCATCGAGGCCTGCAAGGGGGGCCAGCAGCAGCGCCCAGACAAGGGCGAAACGGACGATCGAGCCGCCGGCTTGGCCAGGAATGGCCGTCAGGCCCGGTGCTATACTCGATCGCATCTCGCCATTCTAGCAACCGAACCGGGCGTGCCTGCCGCGCCTTGCGGTGTCGAGGCGGAGTTCTCCGGCGCGCCTCATCTCCGCGCTGGTGTGCTCCGAGTCACCGGGGCCGGGCCGCCCGAGCACCGCACTCCGATGCTTCGAATCTACAACACGGTCACCCGCCAGAAGGAAGACTTCATCCCGCTGGAGCCGGGCCGCGTGCGCATGTACGTGTGCGGCATGACCGTCTACGACTACTGCCATGTCGGCCACGCGCGGGTGCTGGTGGTTTTCGACGTGGTCCAGCGCTGGCTGCGTGCAAGCGGCTGGCAGCTCACCTACGTTCGAAACATCACCGACATCGACGACAAGATCATCCGGCGCGCGGTCGAGAACGGCGAGAGTATCCGCGCGCTCACCGAGCGGTTCATCCGGGCGATGCACGAGGACGCCGACGCGCTCGGCGTCGAGCGCCCCGACCACGAACCGCGGGCCACCGATTTCGTGCCCCAGATGGTCTCGCTGATCGGCAGGCTGGAGACCAACGGTTACGCCTATCGCGCTGCCGACGGCGACGTGAACTTCGCGGTGCGCCGTTTCCGCGGTTACGGCCGGCTTTCGGGCAAGTCCCTCGACGACCTGCGCGCCGGCGAGCGCGTCGCGGTCGCCGATGCCAAGGAGGACCCCCTGGACTTCGTGCTCTGGAAGGCCTCGAAAGCCGAAGAGCCGGAGGAGGTCAAGTGGGCCTCGCCCTTCGGGGCGGGCCGCCCCGGTTGGCACATCGAGTGCTCGGCGATGTCCACTGCGCTGCTGGGCCAGACGCTGGACATACACGGCGGAGGCGCCGACCTGCAGTTCCCGCACCACGAGAACGAGATCGCGCAGAGCGAGGGTGCGACCGGTTGCCAGTTCGTGCGCTACTGGATGCACAACGGGTTCGTGCGCGTCGACGACGAAAAGATGTCGAAATCGCTGGGCAACTTCTTCACGATCCGCGAGGTGCTGAAGAAGTTCGATGCCGAAGTGGTGCGCCTCTTCATCTTGCGCGCGCACTACCGCAGTCCACTGAACTACTCCGACGCCCACCTGGAGGACGCGCGCGCCTCGCTGCTGCGCCTGTACAACGCCCTGAACGAAGGGTTCGACGGCGACGCAAGCGCCGCGAACATCGACTGGGCGCATGGCCACGCCGTGCGCTTTCGCGACGCGATGGACGACGACTTCAACACGCCCGAGGCGCTTGCGGTGCTCTTCGATCTGGCCACCGAGCTGAACCGCGGCGGGGACCCTGCGGTCGAGGCGCGGCTGCGCGCGCTGGCGGGCGTTCTCGGCCTGCTGGCAAAGGATGTCGGAGAAGCGAGGCGCAGCGGGCTGCTCGGCGCGGACGCAGCCCAGGGTGGCGGAGTGTCGGACGCGCAGATCGACGCGCTGATCGCCGCGCGCGGCGCCGCGAAGAAGGCGAAGAACTTCGCCGAGGCCGATCGGATCCGGGCCGAACTGCTCGCGCAGGGCATCGTGCTCGAGGACTCTGCGGCGGGAACGGTATGGCGTCGCGCCTGAGGGGCGTCCGATCGGCGCCGAAGTATCGGCTGCGCATTGCGCCGCGGACCCGGCAGTGACCGGTGGCGACTAAGCCCGACTTCTGGGAAGACGCGCGGCGTGCGCTCGGGCGCCACGACCCGGTGATGCGCACGATCATCAGGCGTTGCGGCCCGGGCCATCTGGTCTCGCGCAGCGATCCGTTCCAGACGCTCGCCCGCTCGATCGTCGGACAGCAGATTTCGGTGAAGGCCGCGCAGGCCGTGTGGGAGCGGGTCGCCGCCGCGTCCCGTACCGTGACGCCTGAGCGGATCGGTCGCATTCGCGTGACCACGCTGCGGGGATGCGGCCTGTCGGAGCGCAAGACCGAGTATCTGAAGGATCTGGCGTCGCGGTTTCGCAGCGGCGAGGTCGACCCCGCCCACTGGAGATCGCTGGGCGACGAGGAGGTAATCGCCGAACTCGTCAAGGTGCGCGGCATCGGTCGCTGGACAGCCGAGATGTTTTTGATCTTTAATCTGCTCCGACCCGACGTGTTCCCGGTGGACGACATCGGCCTGCTGCGAGCGATCGCGCTCAATTACGCAGGCGAAGGCGCCCCCCAGGACCAGGAAGCGGCGAGCGGCAACCGGCATGCGAAGGCCGCCGCCGCCGCGATCGGCGAGCGCTGGCGCCCCTGGCGCAGCGTCGCGACCTGGTACCTGTGGCGCAGCCTCGATCCGCTACCTGTCGACTACTGAGCGGCGGAGAATTCATGAAAACGACTTTTCTCGACTTCGAACAGCCGATCGCGGATCTGGAGCAGAAGATCGACTCGCTTCGCTTCGTGCAGGGCGAATCGGCGGTGGACATCGCCGACGAGATCGAGCGCCTGCGCAAGAAGAGCCAGTCACTGGTCAAGGACACCTACGCCAAGCTGTCGCCCTGGCAGGTCGCTCAGGTCGCGCGGCACCCTCAGCGCCCGTACACCCTCGACTACGTCGAAGCCGTCTTCACCGACTTTCACGAGCTGCACGGCGATCGCAGTTTCGCCGACGACCCGTCGATCGTCGGCGGTCCCGCGCGCTTCAACGGCAACCCGGTGATGGTCATCGGGCACCAGAAGGGGCGCGATACCAAGGAGCGCGGTTACCGGAACTTCGGCATGCCCAAGCCGGAGGGCTATCGCAAGGCGTTGCGGTTGATGAAGACTGCGGAGAAGTTCGGGTTGCCGGTCTTCACCTTCGTCGACACGCCGGGTGCGTTCCCCGGCATCGGCGCCGAGGAGCGGGGGCAGTCCGAGGCTATCGGGCGCAATCTCTACGAGATGGCCGCGCTGAAGGTGCCGATCATCACTTCGATCATCGGGGAGGGCGGCTCGGGCGGCGCGCTGGCGATCGCGGTCAGCGACATGACGCTGATGCTGCAATATTCGATCCTGTCGGTGATCTCGCCGGAGGGATGCGCGGCCATCCTCTGGAAGAGCGCCGAGAAGGCGGCCGACGCGGCGGAGATCCTGGGTATCACCGCGCACCGTCTCAAGGCGCTCGGACTGATAGACCGGATCGTCAACGAGCCGCTCGGCGGCGCGCACCGTGACCCGCGCCAGATGGCGAACCTGCTCAAGCGGGCGCTGGGCGACGCGCTGCGCCAGTTCCAGGACGTCAAGCCCTCGGAACTGATCAAGCAGCGCCACGAGCGCATCATGGCGTATGGCAAGTTCAAGGAGATCGGCGAGTAACGTCGTGCAGGCTTACGCCGGGGATCTGGCCGGCAAGCTCTCCTGCGCGCTGGTCGAGGCCGTCGTCGC
>JAHEDO010000031.1 GCA_024641185.1 Burkholderiaceae bacterium
GTTGGGAGAACTGATCACCGGAATGCGCAGCGCCTGCGCGAATTCGGTCAGCGCGGCGCCCCCCTCGGAGAGCGTGACGCCGTGCCCGATGAAGAGCGCCGGGCGCTGCGACGCCGATACCATCTCCAGCACTTTGGCGACGTCCGCGGGCGAAGCACCGCTGCGCCGCTCGTTGAAGCCATCCCAGCTCGGCTCGAGCGCGACGTCGGCCTCCTCCTGGAACAGATTGAACGGAACATCCAGGTTGACCGGCCCGGGTCGCCCGCTGGTCATCGTGGTCACCGCCTGACGCATTGCCAGCGGCAGCATGTCCACGCGGCTGGGCTGGAAGCTGCGCTTCACGACCGGACGGATCACGTTCGGGAAGTCGGCCTGGTTATGACGGTTCAGTTCCTGGAACGGTCCGCGATTGAACTGCGACGTCGGCACGTTGGCGGTGATCGCAAGCAGCGCCGACGAATCGGTCTGCGCGACTGCGAGCGCCATGATCAGGTTCGCCGAGCCCGGACCGGTGGAGGTCAGCGTGGCGACCGGCTGGTGCTTGACCCTGAAGTAGCCGTCGGCCATGTGCCCCGCAGTCTGCTCGTGTCGCGGAGAGATCAGCTTGACCTTGTCGCGCACGCGGTAGAGTCCGTCGAGCAGGCCGACGTTGCCGTGTCCGCAGATGCCGAACACGTAGGGGATCTTCTCGCGTACCAGAAACTCTGCGATCAGGTCCGCGCCTTTTGTCTTCGCCATGCCTGCTCCCGTCTTGTCGCGGGCGCAAACGACAGTGCCCGCACTCGGTGATGAACTGGAATTTGCCATGGTCGCATAATTTGCAGCATGATGAAACGCGGACACCGAACGACAACCCGGAGGAGATCGACGAATGAGCCCTGGTCTGCTGGCCGTCTGGAACGCGATCGCACCCGAAGACGAAGCGGGTTTCAACGCATGGTATGACGGCGAGCATGTCCCCGAGCGCCTGGCGCTGCCGGGCTTTCTTGCCGCCCGCCGATATCGGGGCGATGACTCGGCGCACCGGTATTGCGCGCTGTACGACACCGAGTCGGCGCTGGCGCTGACATCGCCCGCCTACCTCGAGCGCCTGGCCAACCCGACGCCGGCGACGCGCGCGGTGATGGGAAAGTTTCGCGACATGCACCGCGCTGTCTGCGACATCGACTTCGACGTCGGCCCGCCGGACGCGCCGGGGCAGGCGCTGGTGATCGTCGAGCTCGGCGACACCGAGGCGACCGGGATTCCAACCGAGCGCGCGGCATCGATCGCTGCGCAGCGACGGTTGCGCCTGCGCCTGGCCAGGCCCGACGCCGCGCTCACCCGATCGCCCAACCCCGAGCAGCGCCTGCGCGGCGCCCCCGACGTGCTGCCCTCGTCGTTCCTGCTGATCGAAGGCGACGACGCCGACGCGTGTGCGCAGGCCGCGGCCGAACTCGCCCCCGACGCGCCGCAGATGCGCTTCACCTTGCTCTACGCAAAGAGCAAGGACCGCGGCTGACGGTTTCAGCCCTTTCCCGCAGCGTGCCTGGCCGCGACGAACCCGAAGGTCATCGCGATCCCGATCTGGGAGCCGGCGCCGGGATACTCGCCGCCCATCACCGAGTGCATGTCGTTGCCGCAGGCGTAGAGGCCCGGAATCGCTTCGCCGCGCGCGTCGCAGACCTGCGCGTTCGCGTTCGTGCGCAGTCCCAGGCTGGTGCCCAGCGGCGTCGGCACCACCGCGACCGCATAGAACGGTGCCCGCTCGATCGGCCCGAGGCAAGGATTGGGACCGTGCGCCGGGTCGCCGTTGCCCAGGTCGTAGGCGTTGCCGCCGCGGGCGAATTCGGGGTCGACCCCGGTCCGCGCGTATTCGTTGTGCTTGCGCACGGTATCCGCGAGACCGTGCGCGTCGACGCCGATCTCCAGCGCGAGCGCCTCGAGCGTGGGCGCTGTGCGCAGGTAACCTCGCCTCACATACGGTGAGAGGCGCGGCGTCAACGGACGGATCATCCCGAGGCCGTAGCGCCAGACGAAACGCCGGTCACAGACGAGCCACGCGGGAATGCTGGGCACCGTGCGGTGCGCGCGATACATCGCGCGAGTGAACTCGTGATACGAGACCGCTTCGTCGACGAACCGCCGGCCCGCGGCGTTGACCGCGATCAGGCCGGGCTTGGCGCGGTCGAGAACGATGTGCGGATATACCGCGGCCGACCCGTCGTCGCGGGTCGCAATCGAACTCGGAAACCACAGCGCGTTGTCCTCGCCCGACGGACCGAGCACTGCCCCCACGGCTTGCGCGAGTTCGAGCGTCTCCCCGGTGCAGCCTTCGTAGGCCGGCGTGTATTGCGGCGTGGGTGCCGGCAGGTGACGTGCTCGCAGCGCAGCGCTCGCCGGAAAGCCGCCGCCGGCCATCACCACCGCGCGCCGTGCGCGCAACCTGATCGGCTTGCCGTCGCGCTCGACCAGGAGTCCGACGACCGCGCCGGCTTCGGTCAGCAATCTCGATGTCTTTGTCGAGAGCCAGACCGGCACCCGCCGGTCGAGCAGGTTGCGAAACAGCCGTCCCGCCAGCGCATTGCCGAGAACGAGCCGGGTGCCGCGCCGGTAGCGCGTTCGATCGGCAAGGTAGCGCGCCAGCAGTTTCACGCCGAGCACGGTCGAGTCCCACGATCGGCCCACCCGCAGCAGGCGATTCGCCTCGCCGCGCGTGACCATCATCCCGCCGAACAGCATCAACTCGCGTAGCGGCCAGCCCAGCGAATCGAACGCCGCGCCCAGGGTGCGTCCGTCGAACGCCGCCGGCTCCAACGGCCGACCGCCGGCGGCGGCGCCCGGGAGCTCCTGGCGATAGTCCGGATGCTCGCGATAGGCCTGAAAGCGAAGGTCCGTCTGCCGTTCGAGGTACTCGAGCATCGTTCTCCCGGAGGCAATGAACGCCTCGCGCAGCGCCGGCTCGGCGCGACCGTCAACCAGCGCATCGAGGTAGACGCGAGCGGATGCCGCGTCGTCGGTCACGCCGGATGCACGCTGCTGGGGGTTGTCCGGAATCCAGACCGTGCCGGAGGACCTCGCCGTCGTCCCGCCGACACGGTCGCTGCGTTCCACGACGATTGTGCGCAGTCCTTCGAGGGACGCGACCAGCGCGGCGGTCATCCCGCCCGCGCCCGCGCCGAGAACGACCACGTCGTATTCGTCACCCCACTCACCGACTTCGTGCGTCATCTTCGAACCGACTCCCTTCGACCGCAACCGGCCGTACGGCACACCCGCGATCATAGTCAGGTTGCCGGGCGTCGCGCGCGCGGCGCACGGGTTGCCGCCTCCCGGACGCCGGCATAGACTGCACCGATCGCATTTCCGGAGCGACCATTGCCACGCCTGGCGGTCATCGCAATCGTGATCGCCGAGTTCTTCGGCACTTCGCTGTGGTTCAGCGCGAACGCGGCTGCCGACGACCTGACGCGCGCCTGGGCATTGTCGGCCACGCAGCTCGGTCACCTCACCATCGCCGTGCAGCTCGGCTTCATCGCCGGCACACTGACTTTCTCGCTCACCGGGCTGGCGGACCGTTACACGGCGAGCCGGATCGTCACCGTCTGCGCGCTTCTGGGAGCCTTCACCAACGCCGGCTTCGCACTACTGGCGGACGGCTTCGCAACCGGCCTGGGCTGGCGCTTCGCCACGGGTATCGCTCTGGCGGGCATCTATCCGCTGGGAATGAAGCTGATCGTCAGCTGGTCTCCCGAGCGATCGGGTGAAGTGCTTGGCTGGCTGGTCGGAATGCTGACGCTGGGGACCGCGCTGCCCCACGGGGTGCGCGCGCTGGGCTCCGGCTGGAAGTGGAACACCGTGGTGCTGACCAGCTCGGCGCTTGCGCTGCTCGCCGCGGCGATCGTGCACCACCTCGGAGACGGCCCGCACCTCAAGTCCTCGGGCGCGGCAGCCAGGCCCCGACTGGGCGCGGTGATGCAGGCCTTTCAGGTGCCCGCATTCCGCGGTGCGGCGCTGGGCTACTTCGGCCACATGTGGGAGCTGTATGCGTTCTGGACGGTGGCGCCGCTGTTGCTCGCTGCGATCGTAGCTCCGGACCAGGTGTCGCTTTGGGCGTTCCTGATAATCGGCGCCGGTGCGGCCGGCTGCATATTGGGCGGACTGTTGTCCCGGGGAATTGGCGGCGCGCGTGTGGCCGCACTCGCACTGTGCGGCTCGGGGGCGATGTGCGCGATCTTTCCCTTCGTCGGCGGAGCGCCCCGGGCGCTTGTGCTCGCGCTGCTGCTGTTCTGGGGCTTCTGCGTGGTGGCCGATTCACCGCAGTTCTCGGCACTGTCCGCGCGCGCCTGCCCGCCGGCGCTGATCGGCAGCGCCCTGGCGTTCCAGAACAGCATCGGGTTCCTCATCACTGTGGTCGCGATCGGCGTCACCGCGCCGGCCGTCGCCGCGGCTGGATCCGCGGTGAGCCTGATCCTGCTGCCCGGACCGATCCTCGGGCTGGTCGCGATACTGCCGCTAGCGCTCGGACGGGTGAAGATCGTCAAGACCTCGGGCGCCTCCGTCGACTGACATGTACGTCGTCGAACGCGTCGCGCGATACGCGCAGGAGTTCCGCGGCGGGCCGATCCCCGCGCAGGCGCTGCATCACGCCAAACGGGCGGTCATCGACTGGCACGCCGCAGTGGTGCCGGGCGCGGTCGTTGCGCCGGCCACACTACTGGAGCGCGCCCGCGCCGAGGACCTCGACCGCGGCAGCGCGGCACTGATCCTCGGAAGGCCTGCCACCGCCCGGGCGGCCGCGCTGATCAATGGCACCGCCGCGCACGCGGTCGAGGTCGACGACATTTTCAAGTTCGGCATCTATCATCCCGGCGCGCCCACGATCGCCGCCGCGTTCGCGGCCGCGCAGGCGGTCCGCGCCAACGGCGAGGCACTGTTGCGCGCGGTGATCGTCGGCTACGAGATCTCCACCCGCATCGGCGCGGCGATGGGCCGCGCGCACTACCGGTTCTGGCACAACACAGGCACGGTCGGCACTTTCGGCGCGGCCGCCGCCTGTGCAGAGGTCTACCGGCTCGATGCCGCCCGCTTCGCGCACGCGATCGCGACCGCGAGCACCTTCGCCGCCGGCCTGCAGCAGGCGTTCCGGATCGATTCCATGTCCAAGCCCTTGCACTCGGGCCACGCTGCAGAGGCCGGCCTGCTCGCCGCCCAAGCCGCGCGCGAGGGCGTCACCGGGTCGCTGGACGTGATCGAAGGCGACGCCGGCTTCGGCCGGGCGATGAGCAACGGGCCCGACTGGGACATTGCGCTGGCCACACTCGGGCGCGAGTTCCATATCACGCAGATGACCTTCAAGAACCATGCCTGCTGCGGCCACACCTTCGCCGCGATCGACGGTGCGCTCGCGCTGCAGCGCTCGCTGGGCGTGAGCGCCCCGGAGATCGAGCGTGTGCGCGTCGCCACCTACCGCCCCGCACTCGAGGTGGCGGGCATCGAGCAGCCTGCGACCGCGGCCGAGGCGCGCTTCAGCCTCAAGTACGTGGTCGCCACTGCCCTTGCCCACGGCAGCGTCCGGCTCGCGGCGTTCGAGCCTGCGCGCCTGGCCGACCCCGGCACGCGCGCGCTGATGCAGCGGATCGATCTCGAGGTCGAACCGCAGCTCGACGCGGCATTTCCGGGTCAGCGAGCCGCGCAGGTGGAGATCGTCACCCGTGACGGCCGTTGCGAGCGCCACCTGCAACCGGCCAGAAAGGGCGACCCCGAGTTGCCGCTCTCCGACAGCGAGCTGGAGGACAAGTACCTCGAGCTCTCCGCCCCCGTGCTCGGCGACAAACGCGCCCGTGCCCTGCTCGCGCGTCTGTGGCGGCTCGACGAATCGGATACCGTCGCCTTCGAATCCGCATGACCGACGAGCCCATCTGCCGTCGTGCGCACCGCCAATGAACCGCGGCCGAAGCCCGCGCCAAACGCCGCCGAACCGATCGTCCAGTAGAAGCCCACGATGAACGTCGCTCAACTGATCGTCCAGTACTTGCGCGCGCTGGGAGTGCGCCACGTGTTCGGCTACCCCGGCGACCCGTCGGTGGAGTTCCTCGAGGCCGCGCGACGCGAGGGCCTGGAGTTCGTGCTCGCCCGCCGCGAGGGCACCGCGGGACTGATGGCCGAAGCGGCCGGAATGCTGACCGGCCTGCCCGGCGTCTGTCTGTCCACGCTCGGGCCGGGCTCGTCGAACCTGGTCAATGCGGTCGCCGGCGCGTGGCTCGACCGCGTGCCGATGCTGGCCATCTCGGGCCAGATCGAGACACGCCGCGAGCCCTATTTCACCCACCAGGTGCTGGATCACGGGCGCATGTTCTCGCCGGTGTCGAAATGGACGACCGCCCTGCAGCCGCACAACGCGGCGACGATCCTGCGCAAGGCGATCCGGACGGCGATGGCCGAGCGCCCGGGGCCTGTGCACATCACGACTGCGGCGGATGTGATCGGCGCGCAGGCCACCGACGACCGGATCGCACTTCCACCGCTCGTGGCGCGGCAATTTCCTTGCGCATTCTCGACTGACGAAGCCGCCGCTGATGTCGCCACCCGACTGCGGGCCGCGCGACGCCCCGCAATCCTCGCCGGTATCGCGGCAGTGCGCGGCGACGCCTCGCAGGCGCTCGAGCGGCTCGCGCAGACTCTCGGCTGCCCGGTCGTCGTCGCGCCGATGGCCAAGGGGCTGCTCGCCGAGGACCATCCGATGTACGCGGGCACGCTCGACATGGCCTGCAATGCCTTCGTCTGGGACTTCCTGTCGGGCTGCGACCTGCTGGTCGCGGTCGGCTTCGACGCGGTGGAACTCATCAAGCCCTGGGCGCTGAGCGTACCCACGATCCACATCGATTCGACGCCGAACACCGACCAGATCTATCCGGCGGAACTCGAACTGATCGGCCCGATCGCCGCGATCCTCGACGCGCTCTCCGACAGCTTCCGGGGCGAACCCCGCTGGAGCGAGGTCGACGTCCGCGCCCATCGCGAGGCGCTTGCCAGCCGCTACTACGCGGGCCGCGTCTCCGGTCGCCTGAACCCGACCGACGTCATCGACGTCGTCCGGCAGGCGAGCCCGCGGGATGCCATCGCCACCAGTGATGTCGGATCGCACAAACTGCTCGTGGGCCAGGGCTGGACCACCTACGCTCCGCGCGCGACGCTGATGTCCAACGGCCTTTCGTCGATGGGCTTCTCGCTGCCGGCGGCGATCGCCGCAAAGCTCCTGCACCCGCAGCGCCCGGTCGTGTGCTTCACCGGCGACGGCGGCCTCGCGATGGTCCAGGGTGAGCTGCGCCTGGCGGCGAGCCTTCGCATCGATCCGCTGGTCGTCGTGTTCTGCGACAACAGCCTGAACCGGATCGAGCTCAAGCAGGGGCAGCGCAACTACCCGAGCTGGGGCACGCGGATCGACGAGACCGATGTCGCCAAGCTCGCCGAATCGATGGGCTGCGCGGGCACCATGGTCGATTCAGCGGCCGCGCTGGAACGCGTGCTCGCCGGCCCTCGCCCCTCCGACCGGCCGCTGGTGATCGGTGCGAGGATCGACCCGGCGCAGTACGCCGCGCAATTCTGAAAGTCCCCTGCCGATCCGGGCGCGCGCGGGCCACTCTCGCTCCGGCCCTGACGCGCGCCGTCGTTCTCGCCCGGTCCGGCTGTCCCTGACGCGCCGCGCTCAGCGCGACGCAACTTGGCGGCGCGTCACCGTTTCCTCGACGAAGCGACGCAGCAGTGCGGCGACCTCCAGCGGACAGTCGAGGTTCGGCGAGTGCCCGACACCGTGCCAGACGTGCAGTCCGGTGCCAGGCGGGTACATGGCCCACGACGCGAGCATGTTCGCCAGCGGGATGATCGCATCCTGATCGCCAGCGGCCAGCAGCACCGGCATCGGCAGCGCCTTCACCCGCGCACCGAGCCTCAGCTGCAGCATCGAGCGCATCGATCCGCGCAGCCGTCGCTCGGGCGCGGCGTTGATGTCGGCGATGAGCAGGCGCATCTGCTCGGCATCGGCGCCCGCACCGCTCGCATCGATTCCGTCGCCGCCTCCGCCACGCGCAATCTGCGCGCGCCGCGCCGACATCCGGTCGTCCAGGAAGCGCTCGAGTTCGGCATCGGGCATCTCGCGCCCGTTCGGGCTCGCGGGATCCAGCAGCACCAGATCCTTCAGCAGCTCCGGATGATCGACCGCTAGCTGTGCGACAGTCGCGCCGCCCATCGAGTGCCCGACCAGCGTGATGTCGCGCAACCCCAGCTGCGCAACCAGTTCGTGGGCGTCCTGCGCGAACTTCTGCACGGTGAAGTCGCTCTCGGCGGGCGGCGCGTCGGAAGCGCCGGCCCCGCGATTATTGATGGCGATCGACCGGTAGCGATCGGCGGGAAGCGCCTGCTGAACGCCGTGCCAGATCCGGGCCGAGGCCTGGTATCCGTGCACGAAGACGATCGTCTCCGGCCCTGAACCGTGCTCGAAGTACTCGAGGCGAACCTCGGACAGCCGCGCGACGGACATGATCGCCCCGTCAACCGACGCGCATCGCGCCGAGCCGCTGCGCGATGATCGCCTCGGCCTCGCTGACAATCCGCGACACCAACTCTGCGCAGGTCGGGATGTCGTGGATCAGGCCCTGCACCATGCCGGCCGACCAGATGCCGAACTCCGGATCGCCCTGCTCGTACACGACCTTGCCGCGTTGCCCCGCCACGAGATGGCGCAGGTCGTCGATCGTCGCGCCACCCTTGCGCTCGATTGCGACCACCTCCTGGCTGACCGCGTTTCGGGCGACGCGCGACGTGTTGCGCAGCGTGCGGAAGATCAGGTCGGTGGCCCGCTCGTCGTTGGCGACGATCTGCTCCTTGACGCGCTGGTGTATCGGACTCTCCGCGGTACACATGAACCGCGTGCCCATGTTGATGCCGTCGGCGCCCAGCGCGAGCGCGGCGACCAGCCCGCGCGCGTCACCGAACCCTCCCGAGGCGATCATCGGGATGCTCACTTTGTCGGCCGCTGCAGGAATCAGAATCAGGCCAGGGATGTCGTCCTCGCCGGGGTGCCCCGCGCATTCGAAACCGTCGATCGAGATCGCGTCCGCGCCGATCTTCTGCGCCTTGACCGCGTGGCGCACCGCTGTGCACTTGTGGATCACCTTCACGCCGTACTTCTTGAACTCGGCAATGTGCTCCTCCGGGTTGTAGCCCGCGGTTTCTACGATCTTGATACCGGACTCGACGATCGCCTGCCTGTACTCCGCATACGGCGGCGGCTTGAGCGCGGGGAGGATCGTGAGATTCACGCCGAACGGTTTGTCGGTCATTTCCTGGCAGCGCGCAATCTCCTTGCGAAGGTCATCCGGCGTGGGCTGGGTCAGCGCGGTGACGAAGCCGAGCGCACCGGCGTTGGCCACCGCCGCGACGAGCTCGGCGCGGCCGACCCACTGCATCCCTCCCTGAACGATCGGATGCTCGATACCGAACAGCTCGGTGAACCGTGTCTTCAGCATGCGTCCTCCTGTATACGATGATTGCTCTCGAGTCTGCCGCGCGAGGTCTCGACGGTTTTGGCTGCCTATGATGCCAGCACCGCCGGCGACGTAAACTTTCCCGACGCTCAACGCCTAGAATTCGAACGGCAATGCTTCATCAAAACACTTTCGTTGTGCGGACACGCGGACGCGGCACCCTCGAGGTCACCGCGGAGGTCTCGCACATCGTCGCGACGAGTGGCGTCGGAACCGGACTTTGCCATCTGTTCCTGCAGCACACGAGCGCCTCGCTGATTCTCTCGGAAAATGCCGATCCGAGCGTGCGGCAGGACCTCGAAACCGCAATGCGCCGATTGGCTCCCGACGGGGATCCCACCAACGCGCACGACACGGAAGGCCCGGACGACATGCCCGCGCACCTGCGTTCCGTGCTGACTTCCAACGCGCTCACCATTCCCTGCGCGGCGGGAAGGCTGCTGCTCGGAACCTGGCAAGGGATCTTTCTCTGGGAGCACAGGTTGGCCCCCCACAGCCGCAGTATCGTGGTCACGGTTCAGGGCGATCCGTAGCACCATGGCCGCTTCGATAAAATCCAGGAGCTTGCCCGACGCCCCGTGGGCCTCGCTTCCCGTTTCTCGCTTCCCGTTTCTCGCCGCGCGCAGGACGCAGCCAGCTGACCAGCCCACAACATCACGAGGGAGAAGCAAAATGTCGTTTCAGAACCGCATGGCCGTCGTCACCGGTGCAGGATCCGGCATCGGACGCGCGGTGGCGCTGATGATGGCCGCGCGCGGCGCCTCGGTGGCCGTGATGGACGTCGACGAGGCAACGGCCATGGAGACCGCGCAGCTCGTCAACACCGCCGGCGGTCGCGCCGCCGGCTATCGCGTCGACGTGAGTCGGGCCGGCGAGCTCGACGACGCGGTCACCGCCGCCGTGCGGAACCTCGGCCCTCTCGAGATCATGGTGAACAACGCCGGAGTGCTCGACGGCTACTTCAACGTCGACGAGATGGACGAGGATGTCTGGCGGCGCGTGATCGACATCGACCTGACGGGCGTATTTCTCGGCTGCAAGCGGGCGCTCAAGGAAATGCTGCCACGCGCCCGCGGCCGGATCGTCAACATGGCGTCAGTCGCCGGGCTGAACGGCACCGGCGGCGGCGCCGCTTACATTGCCGCCAAGCACGGCGTAGTCGGCCTGACGAGACAGATGGCGGTCGTCTATTCGGCGCGAGGCATCACCTTCAATTGCGTCTGCCCCGGGCCCGTCCTCACCGGGCTGCGTCAGCACTCCCAGCAGATCCTCGGGCCCGGCGTTCCGGACATGAGCAATCGAGGCGTGGCGGTCAGCGAGGATCAGATCCGAGCACTGATTCCAGCGGGAACCCGGGGCAGCGTCGACGACGTAGCGTCGGCCGTGTGCTTTCTCGCGTCGGACGAGGCCGGCTACATCACCGGGCACAGCCTCGTCGTCGACGGCGGATGGCGCGCAAAGTGACGAGGGGCGCATCGCCGTCCGGCGACCGGAACGCCCTTGGGTGGCTGAGCCGGATCGAACGCGTCGTCTGGGGTCCGCAGGACCCGGCGGAACCTCGCTGGAAGGCACGGGCGACACGCGTCGCCCGCACCGTGCTGATCCTGGCGCGTGACCTCGCGCGCGGCCAGCTGACGCTGCGCGCGATGGGCCTCGTCTACACGACGCTGTTGTCGATCGTTCCGCTGCTCGCGCTGAGCTTCTCGGTGCTCAAGGCGTTCGGCGTCTATAACCAGATCCAGCCGATGCTGCTGACCTTTCTCGAGCCACTTGGCGACAAGGGCGCGGAGATCGCCGGCCGAATCATGGGGTTCATCGAAAATATCAACGTCGGCGTGCTCGGTGCACTAGGCCTCGGGCTGCTGCTGTACACCGCGATCTCGCTGATCCAGAAGATCGAGGAGTCGCTGAACTACATCTGGCACGTTCCCCGCCACAGACCCCTGGGCGAACGGTTCAGCCGTTACGTCAGCGTGCTGATGGTCGGCCCGGTTCTCGTGTTTTCGGCATTGGGGATCACCGCAACCGTGATGAACATCGAGACGGTGCGCGGTCTGCTCGCGATCGGCCCTCTGGGTGCTGCGGCCCGCCAGCTCGGCGAGATGATGCCGTACGCGCTGGTGATTGCGGCGTTCACCTTCGTCTATATGTTCATCCCGAATACACGCGTGCGATTCGGCCCCGCGTTGATCGGCGGCGTGGTTGGCGGCATTGCGTGGCAGACGGCAGGCTGGGTATTCGCGAACTTCGTGGCGTCGTCGAACAATTACGCGGCGATCTATGCGAGCTTCGCGATCCTCCTTCTCTTCATGATCTGGGTCTATCTCAGCTGGCTGATCCTGCTCTTCGGCGCGAGCGTGGCGTTCTATGCGCAGCACCCGGAGTATCTTTTTGCCAGCAGCGGCGAGCCCCGATTGAGCAACCGGATGCGCGAGCGGCTGGCGCTGTCGTTGATGAGCCTGGTGGCGGGCAGATTTCTCGCGGGGGATCAGGCGCCCGCACTCACGGACCTCACGCGGCTGCTCGGCGTACCGATCCACGCGCTACAGACGGTCCTGGATTCGCTCGAAGCAAGACATCTCGTCGTGCATAGCACCGATGACCCGCCGGCCTATCTTCCGGCACGCGACCCCACGCTGATCACCGTCGCACAGGTACTCGAGACCGTGCGCGCCGCTGGTGAGGAGCACTTCGTCTCGTCCACCAGCGTGCCCGCGCCGAAAATGGTCGACCTGCTGCTCGAGCGCGCCCGCCAGGCCGTCGACTCGTCCGTGGGCGATGTGACGATCCGGGATCTGGCCATGGACCATCCGGTAGAATCTCCGCTGCCGCCCCCGTAGCTCAGTGGATAGAGCATCCCCCTCCTAAGGGGAGGGTCGCACGTTCGATTCGTGCCGGGGGCGCCAGGAAAATCCAATGCTGGCGCGGCGCTCGCGATCACGATGGCGATGCGTGGTGGTTGCTTCCACGGGTGGGCCCGTCACGGACGAGACCGAAGAAGGACGCGTCACCCATCTGACCGCCTTTGAGCACGATCTCCAGGCCGTCGCGCTGGGGCTTGCTCGACCACGCCCGGCACAAGGGAGCGCCGGCAGAAAGCCCCGCAACGACGGTGAGTGCATCGATGTCCAGTGCGCTCGCGACGTCGCCGGAGCTGTCGCCTCCAGCGACAACGACGCGCTGCAGGTCGACTTCCTCCAGCATGCCGCGCATCACTTCGCCCAGTGCCGCGCCTACTGCGTGCGCAGCGTCCCGTCGAGAAAGGCCGCGAGCTGCCGCGATCTCATCGAACCCGACGACGCTGGGATCGTCAGGGCCTTCCGCGCTGAAGACGATGGCGCTGCGGCCGCTGCGGATCGCCTTCGCCGCAGCTTGCACCGCGCGGTCGATCTCGTCGCGACACGCCCTGTCGTCCAGGACCCGCGAGAGCTCGAGCCGTTCGGTGTGAAATCCGTTGGCGCGGGCCCAGAGGATCTGGGCTGCCGTCACAGGAGAGCAGCTTCCACTCACGCCTCCGATGACATCCACCGGCTCGGCCGCAGACAGGATCGGCTCCCTGGGGATCCAGCCTCGGGACCGCCAATACGCGGTGAGCGCGTATTGCAGACCGGAGGACGAGGCGCTGAACACCCCCTCGCCGCGCAGTTCCCACACGAGACGCCCGGCCTCCAGCAGCGTTTCGCCGTCGAGGACGTCGATCATGACCACGGGCACGTGATCGCCCTGAAGCTGGGTCACGCGCTGCTCACCCGCTCCCTGTCGCAACTGCACCATGTCGACCAGCTCGATGCGACGCGGCGTTTGCTCGGCCAAGTGCAGGCGCAAGTCAGCCTCGCGCATGGGGGTGACCGGATGACGCGACATCGTGGGGTGCCGGTCCAGCCGGTAGCCGACACCGTCCACCGCCGCAAACAGGTTGCCGAACACCTGGTAGCGCTTCAGGCGCGGTGCACCGACGATCATCGGCGACCAGCGGCCACGCATGGCCCGCACTCCCAGGTCGATCGCACGGCCGATCGAGCCCACGACCGGCGACGAATCGAAGGTGGAACACACTTTGTAATGCAGGATCGGCGCGCCCAGGCGTGCGAGGGCGTCGAAGGCATCGGGCAGCGCCTGGTCCATCCACTGCGGACTGCGCCCACGCGACGAACCGGCCACACCGATGCATCTCGCTTGCGGGAAACGCTTCAGCGCCTCGGCAGCGGGCGTATCGACAAAGAGGACCGTCGGCACCCCGGACGCCGTCATGGCTTCCATGGCGTCAGTGGAGCCCGTGAAGTCGTCGCCGTAGTAGGCCACCAGCAGGCCCTCCGGCAAAGCGCGTTCAGTCACCGCCAGAATTCCAGCGCCGAGGCGAGGGACGGCACGCCGGCAGCGTGCGCGGCAAGCGGGATACCCTGCATCGCAGCCTTCCAGGATTCGCGCAGCGCCTCGACCCCCGCGGGAACGCCATTCGGGTGACCGAAGATTCCACCGCCCGCCGTGTGGATCAGGTCGGCGCGGCCCAGCGCCTGGTAAGTGTCATGGGCCTGCAGCCCGGTCTGTCCGGAGCTGAAGACCGGCATCGCGGTCATCGGCGCGCTCTCCGCCACGGGCGCCAGCACGGCACGCGCGGCGGCGATCACGCTCTCATCCGACTCGCTGAATTTGTTGCCCAGCCCGTTCACGTGCAAGTGATCGGCGCCCGTCAGGCGCCAGATCTTCTGCCAGGGTGCGTAGTCCCACCCGAGGGCCGGGCTGCGCGTGAGATAGCCCCACCCGGCGCGGTGAGCGTGGATCGGCAGCTGCGAGTGTCGACGCAGTTCGAGCAGTCCCACGATGCCGACCGAGTTCAGGCACACCATCACGCAGGTGCCTCCCAGCGCGAGCACCAGATCGTGCCGGCGGCGCATCTTGTCGAGGTCTCCGGTGAGATTGAAGGCCACCATCGCCTTCTTGCCGGTGCGCTCCGCTGCCTCGTTGACGACACGCATGACCGCGCGCGCGCGTTCGTCGAACGGGCAGTGCGGGCCGTCCGCCTGCAGTTCGTCGTCCTTGACGAAGTCGATTCCGCCGTCGATCACGAGCCGCGCCTGGTCCGCCGTCTCCTCGGGTGAGAGCCCGACGCTCGGCTTGATGATCGTTCCGATCAGCGGCCCCTCGTGCACGCCCGCCAGCTTGCGCGTTCCATCGATCCCGAAGGCAGGTCCCGGATATGCAGCAGTGAAGGATGGCGGCAGCTGCAGGTCCATCAGACGCAGGCCTGTCACGCAGCGCAACTCGAACAGGTTGCCTGCGACCGTGGCCATCAGCGTCGGCAGGCATGCGCCGAGATTCTCGATGGGCCAGGAAAGTTCCAGCAGGCAGCGGGTGAAGACCTTCGCCTGCCGAGGCGTGGGCAGGCTGGGGGTAGGCGCGGTGTCGAGGATCTCGAGTCGCTCGACCCGCGCACCGGAGCGCGCCTTCAGTTCCGGCGTCTCGCTGGGCAGTGCCACGAAGGTGCCGCTGGACTGCTCGCCGGCGATCACATCGGCCGCACGCGCGGGGTCGTCGCCTGTTTCCAGCCAATACGTCGCGCGGAGGCGTTCGCTCACGGTGCGCTCCTCGGGTCAGGTGATGCGGCGGATGCTCTCCGCGATTTCCTCGCGCTCGAACACCTTCATCCAGTCGTCGCGCATCAGGCGCGGCTTGCCGAAGGTGATCGCCTTGTTGCAGGCGTCGGAGAACGCACCCGGGATCTCGTTGAAGATCACGGCGCCCAGGATGTTCATGTGGCCCAGCAGGAAGTCGCGCGCGCAGTCCTGCGGTACGCCGCGACGCACGACTTCGTCCATCGCATCGCGCATCACCTGCAGCAGCGTGGCGCAGACGGTCTCGGACAGGCCGGGCTCGAGCAGCGCCATCTGCTCCACGGTCAGGCGGTAGGCGTTCTTGATCGGCTGGTAGATGGTCTTCGCGACGGCTTCGCCGAGGTCGAATGCCGATTCCGGGCCTTGCATCAGTGCGCTGGTGATCGACTGGCGCGCATGCGCACCCCCGAAATGGTCGCGGCGTGCGGCCTCTTCTAATTCGTCGTTGAAGATGGTCGGATGGCAGGGGTGGGAGACGAAGTACGTCAGGTCCTTGCGGTCGGGCAAGTGGCCCGCGAACGGAGCCGCTGCGTCCAGCAGCATGACCATCGTGCCGGGGCGCAGTTTCGGCGCGATCTCGTGTGCCACCTTGCCGATGACGGTGTCCGGTATGGCCAGTATCACCACGTCGGCGTTCTCCAGTGCCGCATCCGCCTCGAGGCACTCGAGACCGAGTTCGACCTTCAGCCGCTCGCGGCCGGCAGCGCCTGGTTCCACGTGGCGCACGCGGTAGTCGGACTTCAGCAGATTCTTGGACAGGCGTACGCCCATCTTGCCGCCGGCCCCGAACAGGGCAATGGCTTCATTCATGACACGTTCCGTAATTCGCTGGTTGCGTATGCCGACGAAGGTGAGCGCCGATGTCGACGATGTTGACCACGCCGAAGGCGCTACGCGTGGGCTTCGCAGTTTAGCGTGATCGATCATCGACGACCACGGACGCCCGGCCGGTGAGATCCGTGGTCAGCTGAAGTAACCCGCTGAAACCCATTCCCGCCGGCGACCGCGTAGTCGCCAGGGGCTAGAACCGATACGTCTTTCCCACTGCCGACGGTGCTACCGCCTCGCCGAAGGCTGCCGCGAGCGCACTCACCGCGCGCCAGCCGGTGCAATGGGCTGCTGCGATGGTCTTGAGGTCATACGCACGCATTGCGGCGACCGTTTCGGGAATGACGCGTTCATTGGCACCGCTCAGATGGAAGCCTCCAAGAACACCGAACAGCGGAGTTCCCGGGAGGCAATCGCGCGCATGCGTCATGACGTTGACGACGCCGGCGTGGGAACAGGCCGTGAAAACAATGACTCCCTTACCCTTCACCCTGACGGCGACAAAGCGCTCGTCCATGAGCAACGGGTCGGGCTCCCAGTCCGACCCGTCCGCCGTGCGCCGATACTGACCGGGCAATCCGGTCTCGAACGCCGTGACCCGAGGAATCTCGCCGCTCACGTAGAACAGATCGTCCAGGATCAGCTGCGCCTCCCGGGCGTGCACGACCCGCGCACCCTGCTGCTCGAGCATGGCCGCGGTGGGCACGTCCTGGAAGGGCCGCATCGACCCGTTCGGCGCCTTCATGGCCCGGGTCCGGTACATGTCGGGATGCATATAGGTCGGAATGGCGCGCCCGCCATTGCGCAACTCGATCATCTCGAGCGCGCGGAGCATCGCGCCGCAATGGTCCCAATGGCCGTGGGAGAGGACGATACCGTCCACGGTTCCCATATCGAAACCCAGACGGTCGACGTTGCGTTCGAAAACCCAGGGATCGGGTCCCGTGTCGAACAGCAAGGTGCGTGCCGTGTCGCCGTGCCAGGCGCGGATGGCGCAAGACAGGCCGTGGGCGCCGCAGCAAAGACATTGACCGGACAGTTGCCGCAAGCCCCTCTGAAAGAGTCGCGGCACCTCGTTCTCGACGTAGTCTGGTACCGAGGAGAGGTTGTCGGTGACGTTGTCGACCAGCACCAACACTTCGACCCTGTCGGCTGCCGCCAGTTCAGGCATCGCGGTCATCGCGCGGGCATCGACTTGCTCATGCGCTCGATGATGTCCGGCGGAACGAAGTTGACCAGTTCGGTCGACTCGGCCTCGACCAGCTCGACGTAGCGCTTGACCACGTCGGATGGATCCATCTGGCCGACGGTGATGCGCTGCACAAGCTG
>JAHEDO010000240.1 GCA_024641185.1 Burkholderiaceae bacterium
CCGGACTGGTTCGGCGTCGAGGAAAAGCGTGCGCCGCTCTGGCAGAGCCTGTCCGACCTGCTGCGCTGGGCAGGGTTTCGCTGGTCGCAGCGCGCGCCGATAGCAGCGGGCACCGGCGCTTACGTCTTGCTCGGTCTCCTGGTCGCGATCCTCCTCTGGCGTCTGCTGCGCGGGCGGCGCACGGCGCGCGCCGGCAAGGACGCGGTCGCCGCTGCCCGAAGCTGGCCGGGCGCCCGCTCGGCGTTCTACGCCGTCGAGCAGCGCCTTGCCGAACGGTATGGAGCGCGCGCCCCGAACGAGGCACTCGGGCCCTGGGTCGCGCGCGTTGGCGCTGCGCTCGAGCCCGCAGCACGCGCGGCGCTTCTCGAGGCGCTCGAACTGCACCAGAAGATCCGCTTCGATCCAGCAGGCGTCGACACGCAAGACCAGCACCGCCTCGGGACGCTCGTCGCCACGCTCGAGCGCACACTGTGCGTCGCAGCGAACGCGTCGGGACCGCGAGGCGAAGCCGCTAGAATGTGAACCGTTCGAAGCGCGGGAGAGAGCGGATGGGAACGGTCGTCGCACTCGGCGGACAGTTTGGTGGCGCGAAGCTCGCCGATGGCCTTTACCGCCTGCGCAAGAGGGACCTCACGGTAATCGTCAACACGGGTGACGACTTTGAGCACCTCGGACTCGCATTCTCGCCCGACCTCGACACCATGCTCTACACCCTTTCCGGGATCGCGAGCCCGAATGCCGGCTGGGAGCCACGGGGCGAAACCTACAGACTTTTCGAGATGCTCAAGATGGCGGGGGGGCCCGATCGCATTCGCCTCGGCGACCAGTCTCTCGCCCTGCCGATCCTGCGCAGCGAAGGCCTCGCAAGCGGACGGACGCTGTCCGAGCTCACGCGCGACTTCTGCCAGCACCTCGACATCGACGCGAAGATCGTCCCAATGAGCGACGATCGTATTCGCACGCAGATCCTCACCGAAGAAGGTGCCGTGTCGTTCCAGGACTATTTCACCCAGCTCGCCTGCGAGCCGGTGGTTACCGGGTTTCACTACGCCAACGCCTCCGAGGCGCAGATTCCCGACGCGATCGTAAACGCGCTGCGGGCGCCCGACCTGGAAGCCGTCGTCATCGGCCCCTGCAATCCCTATCACACCGTGCAGCCCATTCTTGAAATCGGCGGCATGAGAGCGCTGCTGCGCAAGCAGGGCGCACCGGTGATCGCGGTGTCGCCGATCGTCGGCGGTGACGCGCTGCAGGGTTCGGCGGGAAAGATGATGCAGGAGCTCGGCCACATACCGCTGCCGCGCACCGTGGCGATGGCGTACTACAAGCTCATCGACGGCTTCATCATCGACCAAGTCGACGCCGAGCAGGCCGAAGGCCTGCGCGCGAGCGGCATCGAGGTGCTCGTCGCGCCGACGGTCATGCGCTCGCCGAACGACCGCGTCGACCTCGCGGTGCAGGTTATCAATTTCGCGAGGCACATCGCAGAGGTGAAGGCCGAGGCGCTTTAGGCACATAAGGGGTCAGACCCCTGTGGATAAGTCCTGAGCCCTATCGTTGCTTCGCGCGCGTCGCGAACTTATCCACAGGGGTCTGACCCCAAAGCCGCGCGCACGATCGCGCGCAGGTCGACGGCGAAAAAGCTGCGCAGGGCGGCGCGGGTGTCGCTCCTGCCGTAGCCATCGGTGCCCAGCGCCACAAAGGTCCGCCCGGATGGAACGAACGGCCGGACGAGATCGGAAAGTGCGCTGACGTAGTCGCTCGCCGCGACGATCGGCCCCCGCGTGCCCTCGAGACACTGCGCGATCCACGGCGTCGTCGCTTCCGGATCGCCACGCACTTCGCGCACCGCGTCGCTCGCGCCGCGCGCGAGCATCCCGTCCCAGCGCAGCTCCGACCAGCTGGTCACGCTCCATACGTTCGCCGCGACCCCGTGCGTGCGCTCGAGCTCGTCGGCCGCCGCGAGGCACTCGCGCAGAATCGTGCCCGAACCGAGAAGTTGCACCTCGGCGTTCTTGGCACCGCGCAAGAGGTACATCCCCTTCAGGATTCCTTCGCGCGCGCCCTCGGGCATCGCCGGATGCACGTAGTTCTCGTTCATCACGGTGATGTAGTAGAAGACGTCTTCCTGCGCCTCGAGCATGCGCCGCGCGCCATCCTCGACGATCGCCGCGAGCTCGTAGCCATAGCAGGGATCCCAGGCACGGCAGTTCGGCACGGTCGAGGCGACGAGCTGCGAGGAGCCGTCCTGATGCTGCAGGCCCTCGCCCGAGAGGGTCGTGCGCCCAGCCGTGCCGCCGACGAGAAAGCCGCGCGCGCGCGAGTCACCCGCAGCCCAGATCAGATCGGCGACGCGCTGGAAGCCGAACACCGAGTAATAGATGTAGAACGGGAGCGTCGGCGTGCCGTGCGCCGAGTACGCGGTCGCCGCCGCCAGCCAGGACGACAGCGCGCCCGCTTCGGTGATGCCCTCCTCCAGGATCTGCCCGTCCTTCGCCTCCTTGTAGTAGAGCAGTTCCTCGTGGTCCTCGGGCTCGTAGAGCTGGCCCACGGCGGAATAGATGCCGACCTGGCGAAACAGCGTCTGCATGCCGAAGGTGCGCGCCTCGTCGGCAACGATCGGCACGATGCGCGCGCCGAGCGTCTTGTCCTTCAGAAGCTGCGCGAGCAGCTGCACGAACATCATGGTCGAGGAC
Source organism: Burkholderiaceae bacterium (assembly GCA_024641185.1). Lineage (GTDB taxonomy): Bacteria > Pseudomonadota > Gammaproteobacteria > Burkholderiales > Burkholderiaceae_E > Quisquiliibacterium. The sequence continues at coordinate 2,697 of JAHEDO010000240.1, forward strand.
TGCTCGCGCTGGTTGGAGCCTTCGACGAGACGCCCAAACGCCGTTTTGCCAGGAACCGCGAGGCGCGGCGCCGATGCATCGCGCACCGGAAGGTACCCGCCGAGACTTTTGCGCCGCGCATGGAGATAGCGCATCTCGGGGCTCTCGGCCGGCGGACGCACGAATCGCAGCTGCGCGATATCGTCGTCCGACAGTGGCAGCGCGAAGCGGTCGCGGAAGGCCTCGAGCGCTTCGAGGTCAAGCTTCTTTTGCTGGTGGGTGCCCATCTTGCCCTGGCCCCAGTGCCCCATGCCATAGCCCTTCTTGGTCTTGGCTAGGATCACCGTGGGCCGCCCACGGTGCTTGAGCGCAGCATCGTAGGCCGCGTAGATCTTCACCGGGTCGTGACCGCCGCGGTGCAGCTGGTCGATGTCAGCGTCCGACAGGTGCGCGACGATCGCCTGCAACTCGGGGTATTTGTTGAAGAACTGCTCGCGGTTGAAGCGCCCATCGGTTGCGGCATAGGTCTGGAACTCGCCGTCGACGGTTTCGTGCAGGCGCTGCAGCAGGATGCCGTCGACGTCCCGCGCGAACAGCGGATCCCAGTCCGAGCCCCACAGCAGCTTGATCACGTTCCAGCCAGCGCCGGTAAACAGCCCTTCGAGCTCCTGCACGATCGAGCCGTTGCCGCGCACCGGCCCGTCGAGACGCTGCAGGTTGCAGTTGACGACGAATACCAGGTTGTCGAGTCCTTCGCGCGCGGCGACCGACAGCCCGGCGAGCGATTCGGGCTCGTCCATCTCGCCGTCGCCGACGAAAGCCCACACCTTGCGCCCCGCGGTCGGCGCGAGATCACGGTCTTGGAGATAGCGCATGAAGCGCGCCTGGTAGATCGCGGTAATCGGCCCGAGGCCCATCGACCCCGTCGGGAACTGCCAGAAGCCCGGCATCAGCCAGGGATGGCAGTACGACGACAATCCCTCACCCCCGACCTCCTGGCGGAAGTTGGCGAGCTGTGATTCGCTCAGCCGCCCTTCGAGGAAGGCGCGCGCGTACATCCCCGGCGCCGAGTGCGGCTGAAAGTACACGAGGTCGCCATTCTGGCCGGCGCGGAAGAAGTGGTTGAAGCCGACTTCGAACAGGTCGGCGGCCGAGGCGTAGCTCGCGATGTGCCCGCCGAGCTCGGGGTGCGCACGGTTCGCGCGCACCACCATGGCGAGCGCGTTCCAGCGCACGAGCGCCGAGATGCGTTGCTCGAGCTCGAGGTTGCCCGGGAACTGCGGTTGTTCGGCGAGCGCCACCGAATTGCGGTACGGCGTATTCAACACCGGTGGCATCGGTACGCGGCGCGCGCGGGCGTGCTCGAGCAGCTTCATGAGCAGGAAGGTGGCACGCTCGCGCCCCTCGGCGGCCAGCAGCGCGTCGAAAGCCTCGAGCCATTCACGCGTCTCGCCCGGATCGGCGTCCGGCGGATTCACGCGCCAGAAGGCGGAGGAAACGATATCGGCGAGGTCTGTCATGGCGCTTCCTCGGAAGGTCGCGGGTCGGAACCCGGGGATGTTAGCGCGCCGGCCCGACGCGCCGCAGCCAGAGCGGTACGACGGCGACCGCGAGGACGAGATTGGCAGCGATCCAGCCGGCGCGATGCGGAAACCATGTGGGCGGCGTGGCGCCGATCATCCAGCTGCCCAGGCCGATGAGCAGGCCGAATACCGATACCGCGCAGAGCAGCGTCGCGGCCGCGCCTTGGCGCAGCGCGATGCGCGCGTGCCGCGCGTCCTCGCCCGCCGCTTCGGCCACCGGACCCCACCAGCCCGGCGGGTGCACTTTGAGGTAGAACTCGACGAGCTGCAGGGGGCGAAGCGGCCGGAACCAGAGTGAAGTGGCGACCGCCGCGGCGCTCGCGCCGGCGGCAACGACGAGCAGCCGCGCGAGCGCGAGGCTGTCTGGCACCCAGGCAAGCAGCGCGGGAACGAGCAGGCTCGATGCGATGATCGCTGCG